>JBGPOI010000362.1:0-5331 GCA_041487975.1 Binatia bacterium
GGTCATGCCGAGTTGATAAGCCGGCGCAAAATATTCGAGGAGTTCGCGCCAGTTGCTCTCGTCGCGGGCACTGCCGCGGTGACACTCGTCCACGATAATCAGGTCGAAGAAGTCGGGCGCATACTCGCGATAGAGACCAGGGCGGCGTTCATCCTTGGCAATGGCCTGGTAGATAGCGAAGTACATATCCCGGCCCTTGTTGACTTCTCCGTTCTCGATCTTCCAACGTGCGTCCCCAAGGGGGGCGAAATCCTTGTCCTTGGGGTCGTCAACCAGAATGTTGCGGTCGGCGAGGTAGAGAATCTTGGGACGACGATACTCACCGGTCCGGTTCCAGCGCGCGTTCCACAGTTTCCAACAAACCTGGAAGGCCACGAGAGTTTTGCCGGCACCGGTCGCCATCGTAAGTAAGATCCGCCACTTCCCCTGGAGAATAGACTGCACAGTGCGATTGATGGCAATCTCCTGGTAGTAGCGCGGGCTCTTGCCAGTGAGGTGATAGGAGGGCGTGAGCAAGCGTTTCGTCCCTTCATCACTCAAGCCCTGCCCGTCTCGCAGACGCGCCCAGAGTTCGTCGGGTGCCGAGAAGGCCTTCAGAAACCGCTCTTGTCCTGTGAGGTAGTCAAATTCGCTGATGCCGTGGCCGTTGGTCGAGTAGGCGAACTTCAGGCCAAGGATTTCTGCGTACTCCTTAGCTTGTTGCAGCCCATCGCCGGGGGATTTGTAGGCGGCCTTGGCTTCGACGACCGCGATCATGAAGTCACGGGTGTAGCGGAGAAGATAGTCAGCGCGTTTCTGGCGCCGACGGTGGGTTAGACTCCCTGTGACAATAATACGCCCGTCGGTGAAGGTTTTCTGCTCGGTGAAGGAGTGCGGGTCGTTGTCCCAACCTGCTTCGACTAGCTTGGGAAGAACGTATTTTCGGCAGGTATCGGCTTCATTCAGCACACCGTACTCCTCCGCACCGCCGGCCCTACTCCCGCCCCACCCCCAACCCGTCGGCCACACGGTTGATGTAGTTGAAGAACGAAGCGATCAGGGTGATCTGCAAAATCGCCGTATCGTCGAAGCCCACCGCTCGCAGGGCTTCCATGTCATCCTTCCAAACGGACACCGGGTTCTTGGTCAGCTTCTCGACATAGCCGAGCATCGCGCGGTCCTGCTCGTCCAGCTCCGCCGTGCGCCAGTCGCGTTTTAGCGCCTCGACCAGTTCTTTGTCGAGGCTGACGGTCCGCAGAAACTCTGCGTGAGACTCGATTCAGTAGAAGCAGCGATTGAGAGTCGAGACCGTGGTGGCGATCATCTCGTGCTGGCGGCGTGACAGCGGCAGGGCGGGATCCAGCAGTGAGCCGAAGGCCGCGAAAGCATGGTACATTGCCTGCGGAATCAGCGAGTGCGACATCATGATGCTGTCGTTCTTCACCAGATCCGGCAGGAGCCGCTCGTGGCGGTGCGAGGGATCGTACTCTTTCGGATACAGTGCGGCCAGTTTTTGCAGCGCCTCTCGCACGGCGGTATCTTCCGTCGGCGGCATCGTCTTAATCCAGGTCATAAAGAGCCCTCCTTTCGCTCCGTTCCGTCTATCATAGAGAGCTAGCTCAATCCTATGCCCTACAAGACAGGAACCTTCCCTTTACCCCCTTACCCGTTTCCCCTTTTACCCATTTGTCCCTTTGTCTCTACCAGATCCCCGGCACGAACCGATAACGTACCCGCTCGCAGTAGGCCTGGTAAGCCGGGTCAGTGCGCAGGTGACGCTCCTCGCTCAGCCCGCGCAGGACGTAGACTGCATTCCAGGCTAGCAAGGGCAACAGATTGTGAAGACCCGCCAGCGTTGGCAGCTTCTCCATCCACCACGCCAGATTTTTACACACATAAGCGGGATGACGCACCCAGCGGTAGGGACCACGCGCAATAATCCCCTTATTGCTCAGGTTACTGAAACGCACCCCAAGCGCCAGGGTCGCCCACAAATAGATGGCAAAGAAGACCAGGCTCAGTCCGCGTAACACCACCAGCATCACCAGGCTCAGCCCCAACGCATTGCCCCCCTGATCGAGCGGCAAATAGAGGCCGGCCACATCGTTAAAAGGTGGATAACACATCAGACAGATCGCCCACCCCGACAACGTTCGGTCAACCGACCGGGTGCGGTTCTTGAGCCACAGCGACTCGCAACTATAACCGACCAGAGCCACGGCGGTGTCGCACAGAAAGATGAGTTGATAGGTCAGCTCCATTCCCCAGTCCATCCCTTCGAGCCCGCCTGCTGTGGGCTGAGGCTGCTGCCATAACCGGCTCGCTCCAGTAACGTGCTCCGCCAGGAAAACCGTCATCAGCGGCACGAAGAAGAACTTGATCCCCAAGGCTCGCAGTAACAGTGCGACTCGATGACTTCGCCAGTACCGTTGCCACTGTGCCCAGGAGCGAGACCGCATTGCCCGCCACGCGTGCCGCAGCAAACTCAGCGCCAGCAATGCCGGGTCAGCAAAATCATCGCGCGCATGATGGCGCAAGCGATAGGTCAGCCAGACATAGAAAAACCCGTAGCCACAGAAGAACACATAGGCATTGACGACCAGCGATTGAAACGGGGCGAAGAATGGCCGGTGGTAGTACGGATGCAAACGGTAGACCAGGGCAAAGAGACTCACAATCAGCCAGAGCCCGATAAAACGCCAGGCTGCCGCTTGCCAGGAGCCGGGACGTGGCCTCTGGGGCTTGCTCAAGGGTTCTTCTTGTTTGGGCAGGCTCAGCATGAAAGGAGAATTAGCACAAACCTCTACTTGGTTCCGTTCAACTCCCACTCATCCAGTGGTATCCCTTCCACCGCGTAAAACCCTAACCGTTCGCCGAGACGGCGCAGCAATGATACCTGCTGCGCAACTCTCTCCTCGTGCGCACGCTGGCTTAACAACAACCGCAAGTGGTGTTGACATACCCGAGCGAACCGAGTTTGGGCCTGCCACAGGTTGGGAGTAAGACCGACGCGGTCGAGCAGATCAAGGAGATGCAACGCGGTCGCCAGGTTCACACTTAAGGGATCGGCTAACAAGGGGACCAAGCGCTCTTCCAGAGCCAGACGGATCATATCCTCAACGCCTGTGGTTTCCAAAGGCACTTGCCACTTGCGCGCCTCAGCTAAGATCTCGTCCAGGTCCTCCTCATCATTGCCCTTTTGCAGCAGATTGGTCGCGGCCCGGGCAAAGGCGCGATTGACGAGAAACCCCGCAGCCAGAGAGAATCCTTGCGGCAGCGGCACGTCGAGTTCGCGTAAATACTCCATCAAGCGTCGGTTCTCATCGTACAGTTGGCGGTAGGTCTCCTCGAGTTGTTCCAGCACTCCTTCGCTCACTCCCGCCAAGACCCGCCGCCGGTCATCGAGAAACAAATTTTTTGCCGTGAAATAGATCTCACCAAAAATCCGATCAAAAGCGCGTACGACTTCGGACAGCGAGTAACGAGCAAAGGTTTGCAGGAGATCGTTCTTCACCTGGGCATACTCTGCCCCACTCAGGGTCTCACTCACGACACAGTGGACGTCGTGGCCGGTGAGTTTAAGCACGGCAAACGCATATTCGTTCGCTTCCTGCGTCAAGCGCGAGGCGACAGTCAGGCGTCCCACACTCAAGGCCGTGGCCCCGTAGGTATCCTCTTCGTAGTCAGTACGCGTCACAGCAAAGGCCGCGGGGACAGGACAGTGCTGTCCTCGCTCGAGAATCGCGCAGATCGCTTGGTTCGCCACCAGGCGCGAAAAATCGACCCGGACAGGTTTGACCTGCCGGGCGTACACCTGCGCGCCATCTCCCCGTTCGGGCAGGTTGCTGTGGGCCTGACACAGACGTTCGACGAACACTGTCTCCAGTTCGAGACCGCACTCCGCCGCTAGTTCCACCGCCCGCGCGGCATAACGCAGGATCTGGGTCGTCTCCAGTCCGGACAACTCATCGAAGAACCAGCCACAACTGGTGAACATCAGCAAGCGGTGCCGCTGCATTTCCAGCAGCTTGAGGACCACGCCATTTTCACTCGGGGTGAGGGCTTTCCTGGCGTGGCGGGCGCAGAATTCTTCGATCTGTTCGGGCGTGTGATTCAGCAGCACCTCGATATAGTCGTCACGCGCCGCCCAGGGATCTGACAAGACTCGGCTGCCACGCCGGACAAACAACTGATCGATCTGATCGCCAAGCCAATCCAGGGCTGCGCGCAGCGGGGCGCGCCACTGCTGAGTCCAGCCAGGCTGCCCTCCGCTATGGCAGCCACAGTCGGCTTGCCAGCGTTCGACACCATGAGCGCAGCTCCAGGACGTATTCTCGATCACCTCGACTTCCCAACGCGGCGGGTACAGAGCCAGATACTCGGCGTAATTGGTCAGTCGCGCCAGGCCCTGTCGTTCGATCTCATCCACAGCAAACGCCAGCGCCATCTCGCCGAAGCGATGGTGGTGACCATACGACTCGCCATCCGTGGCCAGGTGCACGAGCTGGGGTCCTTGAGCATCAGGAGCAAAGGCGGCCATAAGGCGCTCGACAAAACGATCCCCGCTGTTTAACAGCCCCTCGAACGCTACCTCGCGAGCGAGGGTCGCGTGGTAAAAGAACAACACAATCTGTTTACCACTCGGCAAGCGGCAGAGATATGGTTGGGAGGTGTCAAGTTGCTCAGCGGTCACACTTGTCCAGGTCGTCTGCCCGACGGGCCGCACGCGCCGGGCCTGCTGCGGGGCCAAAATCGTAAAAGCGATGTTGTCCGTCGCCAGCGCTTCTAGCGTTGGCGTATCGACCGCGGTCTCGGGCAGCCAGAGGCCTTCCGGCTTGCGGTCAAAGCGGAAAGCAAATTCACGGACGCCCCATCCTATTTGTGTGGCTTTATCGCGTGCGTTCGCCAGCGGCAGGATCGCGTGACCATACGCTTGGGCCAGGGCGTTACCGTGGCCGGCATGGCGTTCGCGGCTCAAGCGATCAGCGATAACGATTTGTTCGAGCAGGTCCGGCTCATGGCGGGCAAACCAGGTGCACAGGGTCGGGCCGATATTGAAGCTCAGACCGGCATAATTATTGACGATGGCGGAGATGCGGCTGCCATGCCCGAGCAAGCGCGCCGCGGCATTGGGCCAGTAACACTCGGCCGTAATGCGGGCGTTCCAGTCATGATACGGCGCCGCCGAGTCCTGCACCTCGATCTCATCGAGCCAGGGATTCTCGCGCGGCGGCTGGTAGAAATGGCCGTGGATACAGATGTACCGCATGGGAAAGAAAAGTACAGGTTACAGGGCTCAAGTTGTAGGGGGGAGGCTACTGTGGGCCGTCAAGGAGCAATGATTTTCAGGAC
>JBGPOI010000363.1:0-5318 GCA_041487975.1 Binatia bacterium
GAGGCGGAGGTGGCGCAGTACCTGGCCCTGCGCTTTCCGCAGCACCAGTTTCCTGCGGCGCTCGTGCATGTGTTGCACCACAGCACGGAGGGCAATCCCTTATTTCTGGTCAATGTTGTCGATGATTTACTGCGGCGGGAGGCGATTGCAGCAAGAGACCGACAGTGGGCACTGACAGTGAGCGTCGGGGAGATCGAGTTCGCTGTCCCTGAGAGCCTGCGGCAGATGGTGGAGCAGAAGGTCGAACGGCTGACGCGGGAAGAGCAACGCCTTTTGGAGACGGCCAGTGTGGCAGGAGCAACTTTCTCGGCAGCAACAGTGGCGGCGGGGCTCGAAGAAAAGGCTGAGCTGATTGAAGAGCACTGTGACGAATTCGTACGGCGGGGACAATTTCTCCGTGCCGGCGGGACCGAGCGCTGGCCGGATAGCACAGTCACCGCGCGCTACGCCTTTCAACACGCCCTCTATCAGAGCGTATTGTATGGCCGGCCGACCGAGAGTCGGCGGCTACGCCTCCATCAGCAAATTGGGAGGCGGCTAGAGGAAGCGTACGGCGAGCAGGCGAGAGAACTTGCGGCTGAACTGGCGGTGCACTTTGAGCAGGGACGGGATTATCAACGAGCCGTGCAGTATCTGCGACAAGCAGGTGAGAATGCCATCCGGCGCTCGGCCCATGTGAAAGCGATTACCCATTTCACCAAAGGGCTGGAGCTACTGAAGACCCTGCCCGACACGCGCGAACGTGCGCAGCAAGAACTCACCCTGCAACTCGCCTTGGGCGCTCCATTCATCGCTACCAAAGGCTATGCGGCCCAGGAAGCGGGAGAAGCCTACACCCGGGCGCGCGAGCTCTGTCAGCAGCTCGGCGAAACCCCTCAGCTCTTCTCGGCGCTCTGGGGGCTCTGTGCGTTTCATACCGTGCGAGCGGAGTACAACACTGCACGTGAACTGGGGGAACAAATGCTGCGTCTGGCCCAGAATGCCCAAGACCGGAACCTCCTTGTAGAAGCTCACGCAGTACTGGGGATAGTTTTGTTCTATCTCGGAGAGTTAGCTCTAGCCCGAGCCCACCTGGAGCAGAGGATTGCCTTCGACGATCCCCTGCAGCACCATACTCTGACCATTCTTTATGGTGGAGTTGATCCTGGAGCGCACTGCCTATCCTATACGATCGCGACCCTGTGGCTCCTTGGCTATCCGACCCAGGCCCTAAAGAGGAGTCATGAGACGCTCACCTTGGCCCGGGAGTTGTCTCATCCCTTTAGCTTATCTGTAGCTCTATGCTGGGCTACCATACTTCATCAATTCCGCCGAGAGGAGCAGACAGTTCAGGAACGGGCGGAGGCAATGATTGCCCTCTGTAGGGAGAAAGAGATAGCAGGTGGGTCACCGTGGGGAATTGCCCTGCAGGGTTGGGCATTGGCTGAACAGCGGCAGGGGGAGAAAGGGATTGCTCAGATACGTCAGAGCCTGACCGTTTGGCGAACCGTGGGAAGAGCAGGAATGCAGACGTATGCTCTCGTCCTACTGGCCGAGGCATATGGGAGAATGGGGCAAGTGGAGGAAGGGTTACGCACCCTGGCTGAGGCGCTGGCTGTGGTGAGTAAAACTGGGGAGCGTTGGTACGAGGCGGAGCTGTATCGACTGAAAGGGCAGCTTACGCTACAGTCTCAGGCAAGTCCAAGACAAGTCTCAAGCAAGCCCCAAACAAGTCAAGGCAACTCAGCAGTTGAGAAAGAAGCTGAGGAGTGTTTCTGGAAAGCTATTGAGATTGCCCGCCAGCAACAAGCGAAGTCGCTGGAGTTACGGGCGGTGATGAGCTTGAGCCGGCTGTGGCAGAGCCAGGGCAAAATGCAACAAGCTCACAAGATGTTGACAGAGATCTACGGTTGGTTCACCGAAGGGTTTGATACGGTGGATCTCAAAGACGCGCAGGCGTTGCTGGAAGAGCTGGCCTGAAACAGAGAGTGCGGGCGTAACGAGAAGAGGAACAGATAACCGTCACCCAGGAGCAGCTTGCCGCCGGATTCTGTTTGGTGGCAGCAACATACAGAAAACGGGTCCGGTCTTGAATCCTGCACTTTCCCCACCGTGAAAATGCCAGGAGAAAGGAGCGTCGTTAGTCAAATGTGATAATGCCAGACCTGACCCCTTTTATCTCTTTGATTTCATCTCAGGGAAGAAACCAAACAAAAAGGAGGACTCCTATGAGTCGCACATATAACATCATTGATTCCGATGGCCATGTGTTGGAACCGCCCGATTTCTGGGCCGACTATGTCGATCCGGCGTACCGTGATCGTGTGCCAAAACTCATGGTCGATACTGATGGAAAAGAACGGCTGCTCATCGAAGGCAAGATGATTGGCGGAGCCAAGGGCCTCGGCTTTGCCGGCGCCATCGGCGCGCGACAGGGAGCGGCCTCAGTCGACATCAAATACGTCGAGGGGAGAAAAGGTGGATTTGACCCCCACGCCCGTATTCCCGATATGGATCTCGATGATATCGACGCCGCGTTTCTCTATCCCACCCTGGGCCTACTCTCTGGGGCAATCAGTGATCCGCCATTGGCTGCAGCGGTCTGTCGCGCCTACAACCGCTGGTTGGCGGATTATTGCAAACCGTATCCTGATCGCCTCTTTGGCGTGGCGATGCTGCCCATGCAGTCGGTAGAGCTAGCCATCGCGGAGATGCGCTATGCGCGCGCTCACCTTGGCATGCGCAGCGGTTTTCTTCGCCCCAATCCGTATAACAATCGTACGCTGAGCGATCCCGCCTACGATCCGTTCTGGGCCGAAGCGCAAGAACTCGATTTTGCCATTGGCCTACACGAAGGCACAGGCGGCATGCCAGCCGCAGGCGTCGAACGTTTTGCCAGCCCAGGGGCGAAACATATCGTGTCGCACACGGTAGAGATGATGCTGGCGAGTTTGAGTGTCATCTGGGGGGGTGTCTGCGAACGGTTTCCCAAAGTCCGCTTTGCTTTTCTCGAATCAGGTGGGGGATGGATTGTTCCCTGGCTCGATCGTATGGATCGTCATTTCGATGACAATGGGGTCTTCAATGATTCCTCCCTCCGTATGCTGCCGAGCGAGTATTTCCAGCGGCAATGTTGGATCTCCTTTGAGCCGGTGGAAGGCAGTCTGTCTGTACTAGCGGAATACCTTGGGCCGCACAGGATTCTCTGGGCCACCGACTATCCCCATCCTGATGGCTTCTTCCCCGGGGCACCAGTCATGATCGCTGAGAAACTTCCAGAGAAAATCAGACGGCAAGTCCTGGCCGAAAGCGCCATCCAGTTCTATAAACTGACCTAAAACCAGATCTCTCTCCTCGGGGTTCTGCCGCGAGCATCAAGAACCCGGGATAGCCCCTCCCGCTGGGTAGATTAAACTCCATGGTCAGGAGGGCCCAGAGGGGAGGGTTCTACCTAGCGCTTTTTTGCAGTCTCGTACGCCAGGATGACCCTGCACTCGCCCTTGCGCCGGTCACTCCGCGGGATCGACATCGAGGCGCACGATGATATCCTGTAACGAGGGAGAGGGGGCAGGGTACTGGTGCATGACGAGCGGGTCATGACCGGGGATGATGTGATGGGCCGAGTCAGCCAGGCGTTCGACCTTGCGAAAGGCATCAAGCATGGCTCCGATGTCCAGGGCGGCAATGAACGGGCGGTTCGTCCGCAGATTTTCGTAAAAGTGGCTGGCATCGGACGCGAGCACGACGTACCCCCGCTGCGTGTGGACGCGCACGACCTGTAGTCCCGCCGTATGCCCGGGCGCGAGATGCAGCGTCAGCCCCGGCGCGACTTCCATGTCACCCTCGTACAGTTCGAGTCGGCGCTTGAAGTTGAGCCGCACCACGCCGACGATATCCTCCTCTTCAAAGCCATGGCCGAAATAGGGGTAGCGCACCTGGCGCCCGGTGGCGAAGGCGAGTTCGCGTTCCTGGAGGTGGAAGCGCGCGTGCGGCAGCTTGTGAAAGTTGCCGACGTGATCGTAGTGCAGGTGCGTCAGAATGACATCGGTGACCGCGTCCGGGTCAATATCGAGTTGTCGCAAGCTCTCGATCGGACAGCGCAGGAACCTACGTTTCCGGCGCGCCGCGGTTTCCGCCGTGAACCCGGTGTCAACGAGAAAGACACGATCAGGCCCGACGATGACCCAGGTAAAGTAATCCATTGGCATGGGCCCGTCGTGCGGGTCGCCGCCGATAAAATGGTCCGCGCGCCGCGCATCGCGGGTCGCATACCTGACGGCAAAAATCTTGTATTCGGGCAGCTTCTCGGTCATTGTCATTCTCCTGCAAAAATCCCCTAAAGCCCCCTTTGGTAAAGGGGGCAGTGCGTAGCACGGGGGATTTGTACGGATGGGCACAGAGCATTTTGGTACAGGCAAACGCAACCTGCTCTAAGAATCGCACTTCTTGACATCACGCTGCAAGGCTTCGCGTATGCGATCCGGATCGACTGCGATCTGCACGCCGGCACGTTCCTCTTGCAGGAGCATCGCCGCGCGAGAATCGCGCTCACCCCAGCCGCGGTTGAGCGCCACGGTCAACTCATCCAAGGCGAGGTTTGCCATGGGCATCGGCACGTTCAGCTCACGGCCGAGGGCAGTAGCGAGCGAGACATCCTTGTGCGCGAGGCGCAGGGCAAAGTCCGGTGGGTCGTACACCCCGGGCAGGAAATGGTTAAGCAGCACGTCGAAGGTTCGTGTCCGGCCGAGCGCACCTTGACGCACGGCCTCCCAGAGAGCCAATGGCTCCACCCCGGCTTTGACGCCCAGCGTGAACACTTCCGACATCGCGCGATTGAGCGTGTAGCCTACGCAGTTATGGACGAGCTTGGCCACGCTCGCCGCGCCTATCGGACCCACATACCGCGCTTGGTCACCGATGGCATCGAGCAGCAACTTGTACCGGTCGAATATGTGCTCTTCGCCGCCCACCCAGATGGCCAGCTTGCCGGTTGCGGCTCCACGTGGGCCGCCGCTGACCGGCGCATCCAGCATGTGGGCCTGCCGCTCGGCGAACGCAGCATGAATACGGCGCACGACTGCCGGCGAGTTGGTTGACAGGTCGAAATGCGCTCCGTCGGGACGTATGCCGACGAGAAGACCATCCTCACCAAATGTGACTGCCTCCACTTCGGCCGGACCAGGCAGTGAGGTAAACACCACCTCTGCAGCCTCGGCGACCTGCCGGGGCGTGTCGGCCCAGACCGCCCCGGCGGCAAGATGGGGGGTGGCGGCGTCACGTCGCGCATCATGCACTACCAGGCGATACCCGGCCTTCTGCAGATTCGCGGCCATTTTGCC
>JBGPOI010000364.1:0-5317 GCA_041487975.1 Binatia bacterium
CCCGGGTGAAGTTCTCCAGCAGGTTCGCCTGATTGAGCAGGGGTTTGTCCACCTTGAAGAAGTGGGTATCTCCGTGCACGAGCACCACCGGGCCATCGAACGCTTGGGTCTCGGCTACCAGGGCCGCAAGAAAGTTGTCGTACCCGTCGAAACCGGGCAGCGTGCGCTCATCCTCTGCCGTCTCCGGGAGGTCGAAGCTGGGATCAGCTTGGATGATGAACATAACTGCCAGTGCTTCGTTTGCCTTGGCTACCTCGAAGGATTCATGCAGCCACTCGATGTTGGCTGCGTCGCGTGCGGCGTACTCGGCGTTGTCCGCAGCGCATTGGGCTTGGGTGCGTACACCCTTGGCCGTACAGTCGGCCACACCGACCTTGTTGTTGTTGCTGCCGGGGATGTTGAGGCCCACGTACACGACGCGGGCGTAGATCCAACGAGTGTTCTCGGCATACAGGCCGCCCAGTGGACCTTGATGATCGAGGAGCAACGTCTTCTGCCCGAGGCTGTAAGGGGTGGTGAACATGGTGCGGCGAATATGGTTCAGGCGCTCGAGGTTGTCATACCCGCCGTTGTTAAGACGGTGGCAGTCGGTCCATTCGTTGTCGCCGGGCACGTAAATCATCGGAGTCTTGAAGGTATTAAAGCGCCCGATCGCCGTGGTGTACACGTCAGTTGTGAGAGATCCAGATCCCCGAGCGGTTCATACATGTTCCTCCTGTCGATAGAGTAAATTCCTGGAGAGCGGCACGGCGGTAACGCTGTGCTGTGGTGATGATCCAGCTCTAAGGTTTCAGAAAGATGACATTACAGCGGTTTTCATTTGAGCGAGGAGACATACCGTTTTCTCAGTCGTAGGTCGGGATAAGGCCGCAGGCCGTTCCCGGCGTGCTCGTCTAGGCCGGAAACGCTCCGCTTATTCCGGCCTACCTTCTTTCTCTCTTCATTCAAGTGCAAACCGCTGTAAGGTGAAATAATGTCGCTGTGTATAACTCGTGTACCTCCGTGGACCTGGGCTTCTTCGTGTTGCAGAAAGGAGATTGTTCATCACTAGTGGACTTCAAGGGCAGCCCTTGCTCGGGGCGATGGCGATGCGCCGTTTCGGTCGACACTGCAGGCGCTCGTCGTAACGGTGCGGGCGGGTACCGTCTCACACCATCGAGCTGCGCGGCGCGCTTCCGCGTTCGCTCCAGCGAGGAGTTAGGTTTTCTGTTAAGTTGCTAATCTCAACGGTTTGATGTTAAAAGACGGTAGAAACAAAACTGACTCTAAGGAGGGAAATATGGCAAGTAACAATTTTTCCGTAACAGGTGGGTGTCGATGCACTGCCAACCCAGTTCGTTTTGCATACAACAAGCCGCCTTTTGAAGTGCATTACTGCCTGTGTACTGACTGTACAGATGTTTGTGGCGGAGCCATGGCCATCATTGCAGTCGTGGAAAGGACGGCGTTCAGAATTCTCCAGGGCGCCGATAAAATCCAGAACTTTGATACTAAGCCCACATGCCATCGCAGGTTTTGCCAGGTTTGTGGCTGCCACATGTTTCTCTACGTTGATGCCTTCCCTGATCACTTACTCATCCACGTCCCGACCTTGGATCGAGGCATAGAGGTAGGCAAGAAACCGGATCGTTGGGTCTTTGTCGATTCCAAATCTCCTCTGGTCACTCTTCCGGATGATGGGCTTCCTCGTCACTCGGGTTGGGCGCCGACTGCCAGTAGCTGAGACGGTCCATTCGTATCGTTCTGAACGGTAGGTAGGCAGGTTCAGGGTCAAGGGGGTCAGGTCTTGATCTATGAATCCTGGGTCCCGTCCAACTCTACACTTCAACCGACGCTGTTACAGCAGCACGGCTGAACTCAGTTTTAGGGCCAGCTGACAACCGATCTCTACTAAGCGCCCCTAACAAAACGCCTCTTTGTCTGGATTCTCGCTTTCGCGGGAATGACGAAAACCCCCTCGTGCCCGCGTAGGCGGGTACCCAGCATCTTCAGCCTGGGGCATCGACCCTGTTTTGTTAGGCGTTCTCAGCGATCGCGAACCTTGCGTCTTCCTGCTGTCCGCTCAACTCACATGCTTCCAGGCATGGTACGAACTGCGCACCAGCGGTCCGGCTTCGACGTGACGGAAGCCCAAGGCGAGAGCCTCTTGTCGCAGTGCGACAAATTCATCAGGGTGGACATAGCGCTCGACCGGCAACTGGTCTTTGGACGGCCGCAGATATTGGCCCAAAGTAAGAATGTCGCAGTCCACAGAACGCAGGTCGCCGAATACTGACAGCAGTTCTGCGTAGGTCTCACCCAAGCCGAGCATCAGGCCGGTTTTGCTCTTGAGGTCCGGCCGCACTTGCTTGGCTTTCTGCAGCACTCGCAGTGAGCGCTCGTATTTGGCGCCCGGACGGACGCGCTTGTACAAACGCGGGACGGTCTCGGTGTTGTGGTTGTAGATCTCGATCGGTGAGCGCGCAACGATGACGACTGCGTCTTCGTTGCCCTGAAAGTCGGGAGTCAGTACCTCAACGGTACAATCAGGCTTCAATTGCTTGAGCGCGCGGACGGTGGCGGCGAAGTGCGCGGCTCCACCATCGGGCAGGTCGTCGCGGTTGACCGAGGTCACCACGATATGCGACAGCTCCATCTTGAGGGCGGCTTCGGCCACGCGTCGCGGCTCGTCGGGATCAAGTATCGCCACAGGCCCATGCGTGACGGCACAGAACCGGCAGTTACGCGTGCAAACTTCGCCCATAAGCATAAACGTCGCCGTGCCATGTCCCCAACACTCACCGATGTTCGGGCATTGGGCTTCTTGACATACCGTGTTCAGCTTAAAGGTCGAGACAATCGCCTTGGTCTTGGTATAGCCCGGCCCGCCAGGCATGCGCACTTTGATCCAGTCCGGATGACGCTTTACCGGCTCGCCGGGCCGGGGGTCGAGAGTTGGGAGTCGAGAGTTGGGAGTTCGGGGTTCGGCGTCAGCAAGTTCTTCTGCCATAGCATCTCCGCATAAACAAAATAGTCAGCAAATGTTTGCGCAACTGCGGCTTTGACCGCGGCGAGCGCAACAGGCCGAGCGAGCTGTTGAGCCATCGACGTCATGCGCACGCCCGGAAGACCACAAGGAACAATATCAGCAAAATACGACAGGTCGGGATCGACGTTGAGGGCAAAACCGTGGTACGTCACCCAGCGGCGCACTCCCACGCCAATCGAGGCGATCTTTTTCTCTCCCACCCACACCCCCGTGATCCCGTCTTTGCGCTGCGCGCGGAGCCCATACTCCGCCAGGACAGCGATCAACACCGCCTCAAGCGAACGTAAATACACGTGCACGTCGCGGCCGCGGCACGTCAGGTCGAGGATCGGGTAACCCACCAATTGGCCAGGCCCGTGAAAAGTCACATCCCCTCCCCGTCCGACGCGATGGACTGGGACCTGACGTGGGTTCAGCAGATGCCGCTCGTCTCCTCCTCGCCCTAGGGTAAAAACGGCTGGATGCTCAAGGAGCAGAAGCGTGTCCTCGCTCTCGCCTTGGCATCGCTGTCTGACCAGTTCTTCCTGCCAGCTCAGTGCCTGTGCATACTCCACCAGGCCGAGGTCAATGCAATGCAAGTTCAGCATGAAAATTAAGAGTGAAGGATTCTTCCTTTCTGTCATTCATCACTCATCATTCATCATTCTTCCCCAATCTCCAGCCTCCAGCCTCAAAAGTTAATTCCCCGCCCCTCCGCGTTCAGCGCCGCTTCCATGATCGCCTCCGCCAGGGTGGGATGCGCGTGCACCGTGCCGCTCAGTTCCGCCGTAGTTGCTTCCAGCGTGCGGGCCAGGCAGGCCTCAGCAATCAGATCGGTGGCGCCATGGCCGATGATATGGCAGCCGAGAATCTCGCCATATTCCTTGTCCACTACCAGTTTGACGAACCCCTCTTCGTGACCCGCGGCGATTGCCTTGCCCAAGGTGCGGAAGGGGAATTTTCCGATCTTCACCTCATACCCGCGCGCTTGCGCCTGTTCTTCACTCAGGCCAATGACGGCAATCTCGGGCTGACAGTAAATGCAGGCGGGAATGCGCAAGTGATCGATCGTTTTGTCACGTTTGCCCATTATGAATTCAACCGCCGCGATACCCTCCTCCGAAGCAGCATGCGCCAGCAGGGGCGGGCCATTCACGTCACCAATAGCGTAGATGGTTTCGTTGGCGGTACGCATTTGCTCATCAACCTTGATGTAGCCGCGATTCAATTCCACCCCTAACGCTTCCAGGCCGAGACCAGCGCTCAGAGGAGTACGGCCCACCGCAACCAAGACTTTGTTGGCGGTGCGCCGCTTCACATCACCACCGTTCTCAAGGGTGACTTCGACACGGCTGGGAAATTTTTCGATACTGTGGAACTTAGTTCCCGTCAGTACCTCGATACCCTTTTTCTTGAACACCCGCTCCAGTTCGCGCGCCACTTCTGCATCGATGCCGGGCAGCAGTTGCTTCTCCATCTCAACCACCGTCACTCGACTGCCGAACACACTGTAGATATAGGCGAACTCCACCCCGACAGCACCACCGCCGATAATAAGAATGGCTTCAGGAATCTCGGTATCGATCAAGGCTTCGCGGCTGGTGAGAATCTGCTTACCGTCAATCTCCAGCCCAGGAAGCGTGCGCTCACCGGAGCCGGTGGCGACGAGAATGCGGTCGGCCTCAACCTGCTGGGCTCCTTGACTCCGAGCCTCGACAATCACTCGGTTCTTCCCCTCCAGGCGGCCGGTACCGGCGATGAGCGGAATGTGGTTCTTTCTCAGCAAGAACTCGACACCTTTGGCCAGACGTTCCGCCACCTCGCGCGAGCGCTTGATGACTTGGGGATAATCACAGGACAGGCCGTGTACCTTGACTCCGTAATGTTCGCCTTCCTTGACAGTCTCGTATAATTCGGCCGAGGTGAGAATCGCCTTGGAAGGAATACACCCCCAGTTCAGGCACACTCCACCGGGCTTGTCTTTTTCCACCACTACGGTTTTCAGGCCGAGTTGGGCGGCGCGAATCGCCGCGACGTACCCGCCCGGGCCGGCCCCAATCACTATTAGATCGTAACGTTCCATCTGTCCCTCTACACCATTAACCCTACTGGGTTCTCCAACAGTTTTTTCAGTTCAGCGAGGAATTGCCCGCCAGTCATACCGTCGAGAATGCGGTGGTCACACGAGAGCGTCACCATCATGGTGTACGCCGCGCGCACTTCCCCATCGCGTACGACCGGCCGCTCCTTGATCGCTCCCACCGCCAGGATCGCGCCCTGCGGCGGGTTGATAATCGCAGTGAAGTGCTC
>JBGPOI010000365.1:0-5304 GCA_041487975.1 Binatia bacterium
GAACGTGCCGGAGCTTTATCACTAAAGATCGCTTTGCCACAAACAATCAGCAACGCTCAGCTTTCAGGAGGGACGCATGCAAACACCCGGTCTGGTGCTATTCGGCAATCTGGCGCCCGGTTCCGTTGAAGCAGTAGTCACTTATGCACAGCTGGCAGAGGCGAGAGGGTTCCGCAATGTGCTGGTCTCGGAGGTCGGTTCGGACGCGTTGGCTCTCGCCCAACAACTGGCCAGTGCGACCGCCCGCATTCAGGTGGGGACCTGCATCACGAATATCTATCTGCGTCCCCCGCTGTTGGCAGCGCTCCACGCCATCACCATCGACCGGTTCGCGCCCGGGCGCTTGTTGTTGGGGGTAGGCACGAGCAATCTCACGCTCAACCAGGCCTACGGCCTCGCCATGGAGAAGCCTGCGGCTACGCTTCGCCATTATCTCACTACCGTGACCCGCATCTTTCGCGGCGAACATGAAGGACTACGGCGGTTAGGAGCGGCTGGGCGAGCGGTGCCCCGCGCCGCACACCAGATTCCCGTCTATGTGGGCGGCGTCGCTCCCCAGAGTCTGGCAGTGACCGGCGAGTTGGCCGACGGGAGTTTCGTCACCCAGTGTGCCCCACAGGGTTTGCTGGAGATAAAGGAGGGACTGGCCAAGGGTGCCCAACGAGCGGGCCGGGCGCTGGCCGATATTCCGATTGCACCCCTGGTGCACTGCTGCGTGTGCTCGGATCGAGCCGTAGCACTGCGGTCGGTCCGCCGCGTCCTGGCCTCCTACGGACAGAATCCCCTCTACAATCGTTTCTTTGCCCGACAAGGATTTGCCCAGGAAGCGGCGCAGATCGCGGCGGCTACCGCCCGGGGAGATAAGGCGGCTGCCGAAGCCGCCGTCTCCGAGGACATGGCCCAGCAGGTGGCCGCGATGGGGACGGCCCAAGAATGCCAGCAGAAGGTGGAAGAATTTGAGCAGGCAGGGGCAGCCTCGGTAATTCTCTGGCCGACGGCGATTGACGGGGATTACGACCGCGGCGTGCGCGCGGTCCTAGACGCATTTGCGCAGTAACGCTGTGTGATACCAGGGGTGATTCGACTAGAGTGAATTGCGGTTGCCTGGATCACAAGCAGCATGCAGAAGGAGATGAGGAGCCTACGGGTGTCACTGGCGAATGCCGCATTGTAAAGATGTGCTCTGCTGGCTAACACCTCCGTTTGGCTCAACCCGGTGGTTGTCATGCCGATACCCTAGCCGATCTTCAGTCGTCAATAGTACAATAGCCCTTCTCTGGCAAGCTTACGGTCATGAATTCGCTCCTCCAGCTTCGACGCCAAATCACTTGCTGCTCCCGCTGTCCTCGCCTCGTTGCTCACCGCGAGCGGGTGGCGCGTGAAAAGGTCAAGCGCTATCGAGAGTGGGACTACTGGGGCAAGCCTGTCCCGAGCTTTGGCGATCCCCAAGCGCGACTCCTGATTATCGGTCTGGCCCCGGCCGCACATGGTGGTAACCGCACAGGCCGGGTCTTCACCGGCGATCGCAGCGGCGATTGGCTCTATGAGGCGTTGTTCACCACTGGGTTTGCTAATCAGGCAACCGCGATTCACAGAGAAGATGGCCTGCAACTGCACGACTGTTATATCACCGCCGCGGTCCATTGCGCTCCGCCCGATAATAAACCCCTTCCCGAAGAGTTTACCGCCTGCCGGCCGTATCTGCTGCACGAACTCACCTTGCTCACGCAGGTTCGCGTGGTGGTCGCTCTGGGACAGATCGCCTTTGCTGCCTATCTGACCGCCCGGCGCGCATTGGGACTGCTGGTTCCCTCACCGGTCCCCCGTTTCGGGCACGGTCGCGCTTTTTCCCTTAACGGGATCACCCTCCTTGGCTGCTATCACCCGAGTCAGCAGAATACCTTCACCGGCAGACTCACGCGGGAGATGTTTCTTGCGGTCTTCCGTAACGCCGGAAAATTGCTGGAACAGTCGCGATAGGGCTTGGCGGACGGGGCTGGATGTGTTGTGGTAGGGCGGAAAAGACGCTAAAGAAGGAAAGCCGCGAAAGTTGCCGGTCCCTACTGACGATGCAGAACCAATAGTGCGGAACAGCTTAAAAGACGGCAGAGGGGACGAGCTGCAAGAGCGCCTATGGCAGTAGTCATTTCTCGCAAATACGAGGTACTCGGCCAACTCGGTCAGGGAGGTATGGGCGTGGTGTACAAGGTGCGCCATACTGCCCTGGATACCACGCTGGCGCTTAAAGTATTGCCCCGAGATCTGACGGAAAACTCGGAAATGGTGACTCGCTTCTATCGCGAGGCACGGGTGATGGCCCGTCTCACCCACCCTAATATTGTCCGGGTGTTGGATATTGATCGTGACGACTCTCTCGACTTCCATTACTTCGTCATGGAGTACCTACAGGGGAAAACGCTCTCGCAGTACCTCCGTGAGAAGGGGCCGCTGCCCCTCCCCGAAGTGCTGACGATTACCGGCCAGGTCGCCGCGGCTTTGGCCTACGCGCACAATCACACCCCGCCGGTGATCCACCGGGACATCAAGCCAGCCAATATCATGATCGAGAACGGCTCGGGCCGTGTGGTGGTGATGGATTTTGGTATTGCCAAGGAATTAGGCGATAACGAAATGACGCGGGCTGGGGTGGTGATAGGGACACTCAAGTATTGCTCCCCCGAACAAATCCGCCACGAACCGCTCGACGGTAGCGCCGATGTGTATTCCCTCGGCATGGTCATGTACGAGGCTTACACAGGAACCCAGTTCTTTGCCGGCCTGGATGAATCCGGCGTAATCGGCAAGGTACTCTACGACCCGCAAGAGAACGAGCCGCAGTTTACCCGACCCGCGCCGCCGCCCTTTGCCGCGCTGGTGACCAAAGCGATCGCCAAATCCCGAGAGCGGCGCTATAAGCGCGTCGAAGAATTGCTGCAGGATCTTGAAGCGTGCCGGGCTACCTTGTTAGGGACCGGGACGCCGGTCGTGCCGCCGCCCGGCCGGGATGAGACGCAAATCCGAAGCGAGCAAGGCGAGATCGAGGATCTGGAAGCGCGCATCCGGCAACTCGAAGAAGAGCGGCAGCGACGCCTGATCTCGACCCTGCGTGAGCAAGTCCGCGAAGCACGAGAAAAGGCGGCCAGTGAGGGGGCAAATCAGTGGGCGTCCGCCTCGTTTCAACAGGCGCTCGCCCTCGAAGAGCGTGGGAGCGAGCAGCTTCGCGCCGGCAACCCTCCGCTGGCCCGAGAAGCCTACCAGGAGGCAATCAGTACCTTTGCCCGAGCGAGTGAGGAGGCGGTCGCCGCCGCTCTCCTCCGTACCGCCGAACAAGCACGGCAAGAGATGGATGCGGCCAAGACGGAAGCCGAGCGCTACGGCGCACGGGACAAGGCCCGGACCTTCTATGGGCGTGCGCTGGCGTTGCAGGCGCAGGCCGACGAACTGTGGGACCATAAAACCTACCAGCAGGCCGGACAGATGTATTCAGAGGCGAAGCGGGTGTTTGCCGATGCCTGTGACCTCGCCTATCAGCAGACTCTTAAAGCGGAAGCCGAAGCGGCTAGAGTCCAGGCATTCACTGCGAGAGAGGCTGCGATCATCGTTGGTGCTGAAATGTTGGCCGCTGGCGTTTTCCGTGAGGCGGCGGAGAATGAACGGCGGGCCAGCACAGCCACGGACCGGGCGGAATTCACCCAAGCCCGCGAGTTGTATGCGCTGGTCCGCCAGCAATATGAGCGGGCGGCGCGAGAAGCAGAACAGGCGCGCCAGCACCCGGCAGTTGCTGGCGGCCATTCTCCAGAGCAGACGTCTCAGGAAGCGTTCACGATGGAAGCCGAATCGGGCGACCTGACACGCTGGGAACAGCCCCCGCAGAATTCTATTGCCGAACCGACGCGTTGGGAAAAACCGCCGGTGAGTTCTCCGGTGGAGAGAACCGGAGCAACTCCGGAGCCAGGACCGATCCTGCACACGCCGGCGCCAGCCACGCATGCGGAAACGGAGGAGGACCGTTGGGAGATCGGTGAGAGGGCACCCGTGCCACCCGTCTCCGACCACCGTCCTCCTGTCCCCGAGCGTCCGAGCCGGATGAAGCCGGTCCTTATCGGCGTGGTGGCCGCTGGCGTACTTGCCGTCGTGGCGTGGTTCGGTGGATCGTTACTGCGACGCCCGCCCGCGCCTCTGACGCTGGTCCGGACTGAACCGCAAACCGAGGTAGTACAGGTTGTAGAAGGAAAGGATGTGGCTTTTACCGCCGAAGCGAACGGGAGCGGGCCGCTGCGCTATGAGTGGACCCTGGAAGGCCGCCGCGTCTCACAAGAGAAGGAGTGGTCGTATAAACCCACTGCGAGTGAAGGGGGCGAGAAGCCGAAAACGGTAAAGTTGCTAATCTTGGACCAAGCTGGACAGCAGATCGAAAAACGCTGGCAGGTGACTGTCGCTCATACTAACCATCCACCGCAGATCCTGACTGTCGTGCCATCCGGTGAAAATCTTGAACTTGCTACCGGAGCCTCTCAGGAGTTTCGTGTCGAGGCAAATGACCCCGATGACGACCCGCTGACCTATGAATGGACGGTAGACGGAGTCGCCGCTGGTACCCAACCAACACTGACCTGGAAAGTGCAAAAAGAGGGACGCCACCAGGTGCGGGCGGTCGTCCACGACCGGGGCAATTTGACCGTGATGCGCGAGTGGCAAGTCGCGGCGCTGCCTCCGCCGCCGCCGGAAAAGCCTGCATCGCCGAAGAATACCCCACCTCATATTCTCCAGCATGTTCCGGCGGAGAGCGTTCTCACGGTTCAGAAGGGAGAGAATCTGGACTTCTCTGCCACAGCCAGTGATCCGGAAAATGACGAGCTGACCTATACCTGGTCTATCGACGGCAAAAAAAGCGGAAAGGAAACGCATTTTGCTTTTACCGCCGTCGATGCAAGCAAGCATCATATCGACCTCGAAGTTGCCGACCGGGGGGGGTTAAAAGACCGAGTGCGGTGGGATGTGGAGGTGCCGGCTCCGCCCGCCGCGCCGCGGCTGGTCATGTTCACCCCCCATCAGGCGGAGTTCTCCCTGTTGCCGCATCAGTCGCGCTTCTTTGGGGTTGAGATCGATGTCCCCGGCTTGGTCGAGCCCGACCTGAGCTACCAATGGAAGATTGATGGCCGACCGGTCTCAGGACAGGAAGTGATCGAGTTCAAGAACAAGCCAGTGGGTATGCACAAGATTGAGGTTATTGTGACGACTCCATCCGGGCTGGACGTTACCCATCAGTGGACGGTTACGGTACGGAAGGAAGAGGGTGAAGAC
>JBGPOI010000366.1:0-5299 GCA_041487975.1 Binatia bacterium
AATCGTTCTCGCTTCCCGTAACCGCGCGAGGTCGCCGCAGTCGCGGCGCTCGGTCTTCACGCCGTCGGCGCCGAGGTCGGCGAGCATGGCGGCGCACTGGGGTCCCTGAACGACAATGGAGAAATCGAGAATGCGGATACCTGCGAGCGGACCGGGCATAAAGATCACTTCCTGTCAGATTGCCACCTCCGCCACTCCCGAGGTCCGACTGAAAACACAAGAGGGCAAGAAAGGGGGGCAGGGATCGGGGGCAACAAGAAACCGCCGACACTTAACCGGACGGAGAAACGACCGATGAGCTTGTATATCTCTATACAAGGAAGCGAGAGCCGTTCATGCTGTGGCGAACTCAGCCGACCCTGATCGCTCTTTTGCCGGCCCGTACTCTCGGGCTAGGAATCGTTGGCACCTTCCTGCTCCTGTCCCTGCTGGGGAGCAAGATCTGGGCGCAGAGCACCGTCTACAGTTGGACCGATGAGAAAGGAGTGGTCCACTTTTCTAACTCGATGATTCCCCCTCAGCACTTGGAGGATGCGACGAAGATCGAGATGCCGTCCCGCCCCACGTCCCCAGCGTCCAGGACGGACACGACGGATAACATCCCCCTGGTAATCCTCAATGACGATCCTTCACAAAAATTCGTGCGCGCCGAACTCACTGGAGAACAGGACACGAAGGAAGTGTTGATGCTGGTGGACACCGGCGCGCAGATTACGCTCATTGATCAGGCCCTGGCGGAGGAACTCGACTTAGAGCACTTGGACAATGCGCTGCTCACCGGGGTTACTGGCTCAACTATCGGTTGGATCGGCCGCTTGCCAATCCTCCGTCTCGGGCAAGCAGAGGTGCGAGATCTCAACGTGATGGTCGGACCAATGCACGGCCGCCTGTTGCTGGGGATGGATGTGCTGGAGCGCCTCGAACTTTCCGTGGGCCCGCGCAGCCTGCAGCGGACCAGCCCATAGAGCCCACTGCTCGCGGATTCACGAAATTCGTGAGGCTGGCATCTCTGCCTTGAGAGATGCGCCGGTGCTCAGTCACTCACCCTTGCCAGCGAACGATCTTTAATACTCTTGCTTCGCGTCGACAAGGGAGATACCTGTAAAAGCAAATGTTGCTTAAGCAAAGAATATCAGATGATGAACACATCGGCCTGCTGATTGCGGCCGTGCGGCGTCGCATCACCCAAGCCCTCGGTCGCTGCGTGCGCCATTACCACCTGACTCCTCGGCAATTCTGGATCCTCGTCGCACTCTACGAGCACCCGGGGTTGTCGCTGGGAGAACTCGCTACGCAGCTGCGCATGGATGATCCGACGGCTTCTCGTGTGATCTTCGCGCTCATGAACCGGGAACTGGTGCAGGTGAGAGCCGATACCGAAGACCGGCGCCGCTCCCGTTTACACCTGGGAACACCAGGAGCGGCTTTGGGAAAGGAGCTACACGAGTTAGCGACCGCAGTACGCAAAGCCATTGTGCAGGGGCTGAGTTTGTCAGAGCGAAAGGCCTTGCAAGCCTCCCTGCGCAAGATCATCGTGAGCATGGACCGATTTCAAGAGAAGAACAGTATAGACAGTCCAGCCAGGAAAGGCTCATGAGCGAGAGCGCTGTTGCGGATCGATTCCCCGGTAACAAATACGGCTCCTGTCTCTCAGCAAAGCAGAACACCTCACCACTTCACGAACTCCTTTTCTGGACAGGTCTCGTTGTAAGGATATGAAAATGAACGGGGATACGCCGACAGCGGTGGAACCGAACACGGGAGATCTGCGCCAGGCACGAGAGCAGAGTACGCAGAGACCTAGAGCCAGAACCCGCAGGTGGTTCTGGCTGCCGGTGCTCGCCGTCCTGGGCGGCGGCGGATACTGGCTGCTCGGAACGTCAGGGACCACCGCCAAACAGGCAGTGAGACCTGTCACCCAAGGCGTGCCCGTGACTGCGGTGGCCGTGCAGCAGGGGGACATGCCCGTGCGTCTGACCGGGCTCGGCTCGGTGACGGCCTTTAACACCGTCACCGTGAAAAGCCGCGTGGACGGCCAGTTGCTCAAAGTGGCATTCGAGGAAGGCCACTTCGTTCACCAAGGAGACCTGCTGGCTGAAATCGACCCTCGTCCGTTCCAGGTGCAGCTGACCCAAGCAGAAGGGCAAATGGCCCGTGACGCCGCGCAACTGAAGGACGCGAAGATTAACCTGGAACGCTATCGGGAACTCCTGACGAAGCAATTTATCGCTAAGCAGCAATTCGATGATCAAGCCGCGACGGTCGGCCAGTACGAAGGCGCCGTTAAGATGGACCAGGGACTCATCGACAACGCCAAGCTGCAATTGACGTACTGCCGCCTCACCGCCCCCCTCAGCGGCCGGGTCGGGCTGCGCCTGGTGGATGTGGGCAACATCGTCCACGCCAGTGACCAAAATGGCTTGGTGGTCATCACGCAGGTACAACCCATCGCGCTGCTCTTCTCCATACCGGAAGACAATCTGCCGCCGATCTTGAAGAAGTTGAGAGCTGGCGAACGCTTATCGGTGGAGGCATACGATCGTGCCGGTCAGACCAAGCTTGCCACAGGTTCCTTGCTCACCGTCGATAACCAGATCGATCAGAGTACCGGCACGGCCCGTCTGAAGGCCGTCTTTCCAAACGAGGACCACACACTGTTCCCCAATCAATTTGTCAATGTGCGACTGCTGCTTGACGTCAAGAAAGAGGTGGGCATTATCCCGCTAGTGGCTATCCAGCGGGGTCCGCAAGGGACGTTCGTCTACGTGGTGCAAGCGGACAAGACAGTGGAAGTGCGTCAGGTCACCGTCGGTCCCACGGAAGGCAATAACGCCGCAATCGAGGCTGGTTTGTCTTCTGGGGAGTTGGTTGTGGTGGATGGCGCGGACAAACTGCGCGCGGGCAGTACAGTCCGAATGGAGACACCGGACCATAACGTCTCCGACCAGGGGCCGAGCACATGAATCCTTCGCGACTGTTCATCCTCCGGCCGGTTGCAACCTCCTTATTAATGGCGGCGATCTTCTTGGCAGGCGCCGTTGCTTACCGTCTGCTGCCCGTTTCGGCATTGCCACAGGTGGACTACCCGACTATCCAGGTCCTTACGTTCTATCCCGGCGCCAGCCCGGACGTCATGGCTTCGTCGGTAACCGCGCCGCTTGAACGCCAATTCGGACAGGTCCCCGGCCTGAAGCAAATGACGTCCACCAGCTCTTTCGGCAGCTCGGTAATTACTCTCCAGTTTTCGCTCGATTTGGATATTGATGTTGCCGCGCAGGAGGTGCAGGCTGCGATCAATGCCGCCTCTACATATTTGCCGCACGATCTGCCGAATCCCCCCATTTACAGCAAGACGAACCCCGCGGACGCGCCTGTCCTGACTCTCGCACTGACTTCAGAGACCTTACCGCTCGCGAAGGTGCAAGATCTGGCGGATACACGGCTTGCCCAGAAGATTTCACAGTTGCCCGGTGTGGGACTCGTCAACATCAGCGGCGGACAAAAGCCAGCGATCCGTATTCAGGCGAATCCCACGGCCTTGGCCTCCTACGGTCTCAGCCTCGAGGACCTGCGGACAGCGGTGGCGCAGGCGAACGTGAATCAAGCGAAAGGAAACTTTGATGGCATACATCAGGCCTACACGATCGGCGCCAACGATCAGCTGCTGTCGAGTGATGACTACCGGCCGCTTGTGGTCGCGTACCGGAATGGTGCGCCGGTGCGATTATCCGACGTCGCCGACGTGATTGACGATGCCGAGAACGTGGAACAAGCCGCCTGGATGAACATCACCCCTGCGGTCATCCTCAATATTCAGCGGCAGCCGGGCGCCAACATCATCAGCGTTGTGGATCGTATTAAGAAACTGCTCCCCCAACTGACAAATTCTTTGCCTTCTTCCGTACAGGTTGCGATCCTGACCGACCGGACCACCACGATTCGCGCTTCAGTGAGGGATGTCCAGTTTGCACTGATGCTGACCGTGGCGCTGGTGGTGATGGTGATCTTCCTCTTTCTGCGCACCCTATCGGCGACCATTATTCCGAGCATCGCTGTCCCCTTATCGCTCGTGGGGACCTTCGGGGTAATGTATCTGCTCGGATACAGCCTGGATAACCTTTCCTTGATGGCCTTAACCATCTCGACTGGCTTCGTCGTGGACGACGCCATCGTCATGATCGAGAACATCACCCGCTACCTCGAGGAGGGCGAGCAGCCGTTGCAGGCCGCTCTCAAAGGGTCCGAGCAAATCGGCTTCACCATTGTGTCGCTGACGGTATCGCTGATCGCCGTGCTGATTCCGCTGTTGTTCATGGGCGACATTGTTGGCCGCCTATTTCGTGAGTTCGCCATTACGTTGAGCGTGACCATTCTGGTCTCGGCCGTGGTGTCGCTCACGCTGACGCCGATGATGTGCGCCAAGCTGCTGCGGCATAAGTCCGCGGCCGCGCAGGGCAGGTTCTATCGCGTGTCGGAGAGATTCTTCACGGCAGTGATCCAACGCTACGGGACGACGTTGCGCTGGGTGCTGCGTCACCAGACCGCGACGTTATTGGTCGCGGTGGGTACGCTGGTCGCGACGATACTGCTGTACGTGATCGTACCGAAAGGATTCTTCCCCGTGCAGGATACCGGGGTGATTCTCGGTGTTTCCGAAGCACCGCAGACGGTGTCGTTTGCCACCATGGCACAACGCCAGCAGAAACTCGCGCAGGTAATTCTTCAGGACCCAGCCGTGCAAAGCCTATCCTCATTTATTGGCGTGGACGGCGTCAACACCACCATCAACAGCGGTCGTATCCAGATTAACCTGAAGCCACTTGACGAGCGAAAGATGAGTGCCAGTGACATCATCCGTCGCTTGCAGCCGCAACTGGCTAAGGTGGAAGGCATTACCCTTTTTATGCAGCCCGTTCAGGACCTTACAGTGGAGGATCGGGTCAGCCGGACGCAATACCAATACAGCCTCGAGTGCCCCGATCCCAACGAACTGAACACTTGGGCGCTGCGACTGGTCGAGAAGCTGCAGACCCTCCCTCAGCTGCGAGATGTGGCGAGTGACCAGCAGAATAAGGGATTGGCAGCGGCGGTGGTGATTGACCGCGATACCGCCGCCCGCCTAGGCATCACGCCTCAACTGATCGATGACACCCTCTATGACGCCTTCGGCCAACGCCAGGTGTCGACCATGTATACCCAGTTAAATCAATATCACGTGGTCATGGAGGTAGCACCAAGGTTCTGGCAGACTCCGGACACGCTCAAGGACATCTACGTACGTTCGGCCAATGGCGTCCAA
>JBGPOI010000367.1:0-5280 GCA_041487975.1 Binatia bacterium
ATCGGTAAGGCGCGGATCGCCGCGCGGATTCACGCGCTGAACCGCCAGACCAAAGAAGGCCTGGCGGAGATGAGGCACGTCACGCTCCATACTCCCCGGGCCGATGACCTGTCCGCGGGGCTCGTCTGTTTCGAGGTGGAGGGCCTGAGCCCTGAGCAGGTGGTGGCCCGCCTGCACGAGCGGGGGATCGTGGCCAGCGTGACGCCCTATGCCACGCGCTACGCACGACTGGCCCCGAGTCTCCTCACGTCACCTGAGGAGGTCGACAAGACTCTGCGCGAGGTGGGGAACCTGGGCAAAGCGGCAGCCTGATCGGCCTCTGGGTGAGGCAGTATAGCTGGAGGGTATCAGATAGAACGCTTCTACCTGAGTTCTTTCGCTCATGCCGTGGGAGAAGACG
This sequence comes from Binatia bacterium, assembly GCA_041487975.1. Lineage (GTDB taxonomy): Bacteria > Desulfobacterota > Binatia > Bin18 > Bin18 > JACQEL01. The sequence continues at coordinate 401 of JBGPOI010000367.1, forward strand.
GGACTCGCCCATAGAGATCCGCGAACCGCACGATGTCATCCTCCCCCAGATACGAGCCGGTTTGCACTTCGATGATCTCGAGCAGTTCCGTGCCGGGATTGGCCAGGCGATGTTTAGTGCCCAGCGGGATATACGTCGATTGATTCGCCGCCAAGAGAAATTCTTGCTCTCCATTGGTGACACTGGCCACGCCGCGCACCACGACCCAATGCTCGCTGCGGTGATGAAGAAGTTGCAGGCTTAAGGAAGCGCCAGGGCGTACGATGACGTTTTTGACCTTGAATCCGGCTCCTTCCTCCAAGACGGCGTAGGTGCCCCACGGACGATGCATGGTGTGGGGAGAGTGGGCGACCTCTGCTCCTTGGGTGTGTAGCTGCTGGACCACCGTTTTGACTTCTTGGATACGTTCGTTGGCGCAGATGAGCAGGGCGTCTTCGGCGTCCACTACTACCAGGTCCTTCAGCCCGATGGTCGCAATCGGGCGCCGGCTGCTGTAGACAAAGGAGTTTTTGCTCCCGCGATCGAGAACATTGACACTCAACGTGTTCCCGCGCTCGTCCTGCGGCGAGAGGCGATGAATTGCGGTCCATTCACCGAGATCCGACCAGCCGATGTCTGCCGGCACCACGACCAGTCGCGCGGACTTCTCCAACACGCCTTGGTCGATCGACACCGATTGCAGCCGCGGATAAACTGCCGCCAGGGTTTCCCTGATTTTGCTCTCGCTGAGACTGTAGGCAATCTCCATCAGCCCTGCATGCAAACCCGGCAGGTAGGTAGCGATTTCCTCCAGGATAGTGGAGGCACGCCAGAGAAAGATCCCCGCATTCCAGTAGTAGTCACCGCTGGCTACATAGGCACGGGCCGTGGGCAGATCGGGCTTCTCAACGAACCGCTCGACGTGGTAGGCCTCGCTGTCTGGCTGGCCACCCTGAAGGAAGTGAAACGGCTCGCCTCGCCGAATGTAGCCATATCCGGTCTCTGCACGGTCCGGGACGATACCGAAGGTCACCAACTTCTCTTGCCCAGCCAATGCCATTGCGCTCTGCAACAGCGCGAGAAACGAGCTCTGCTGTTCGATCCAGTGGTCAGCGGGAAGCACCGCCATCACCGCCTCTGGATCGAGGCGCAACATGTAAATGGCGGCCAGACCAATGGCCGCGGCGGTATTCCTGCCCAAGGGTTCAGTCAACACCTGGACCGTGCCCGCGCTGAAGCCAGGGAGGGCGGAGAGTTGCGTCTGGACCATGTGGGCTTGCTCACTGCCGGTCACGATCCACAGCCGTTGCGGTGGCACGGTCTCCCCCAGTCGCAGGACGGTTTGCTGAAGCAGCGTGTGTTCTCCGAGGAGGGGAAGGAACTGTTTGGGGTAGAGGGTTCGACTGAGGGGCCACAAGCGTGTCCCTCCACCTCCGGCCAGGATCACTGCATGTAGCATCTTCTCTCCTCTAACGACTAGGCTCAGGGAAAGATCGCGTGAATCACCTCGTCGATCGCCCGTTGGGAATCGACATCGTCGGTGAGCGAACGCGAGACGGACACTGAGCACGCGCGACGGGGTCGCACACCACGGCGCATCAATTGCCCGGCGTAGATCAGCAACCGGGTGCTCACGCCTTCCTCGAGTCCGCTGGCTTTGAGGTACCGCACTTTCTCTCCCAGCTTGGCCAAATCCAAGGAGATCTCCAGATCCAACCCGCTCTCGTGGGCGATCACTTCCGCCTCCTTGTCTCGCGGCGGGTAAGTAAATTCAATGGTCACAAAACGTTGGCGGGTCGAGTGCTTGAGGTCCTTGAGGATGCTTTGATAGCCGGGATTGTACGAGATCACCAGGAGAAAATTTGGGTGCGCTGCGAGAATTTCGCCCTTCTTATCGACCGGTAGGATGCGACGATGGTCGGTCAGCGGGTGGATGAGCACGATGGTGTCTTTGCGCGCCTCGACGATCTCGTCGAGGTAGCAGACCGTCCCGAGCCGCACGGCCTGGGTCAGCGGACCGTCGATCCACACCGTTTCGTCACCCTTAATCAGATAACGTCCCACGAGATCACTTCCAGTGAGATCCTCGTGACAGGCGACGGTAATGAGATTGCCGGTTACGGCTTCTCCCTTTTCGCCTTTTCCCCTTTTGCCCGTTTCCCCTTCGCTCATAATGGTGTGGGCCATGTACTCGACGAAGCGGGTCTTGCCACAACCGGTCGGTCCCTTGAGCAAGACCGGTAAACGGCATTCGTAGGCTGCCTCGAAGATTTCGACCTCGTCGCCAATGGGGAGATAGTAAGGAACTGGTGCGTGTTGTTGGTTCATGTGGTGATGGTTTCCATGACTTGGTTGGTGTCTGCGTCGATCAGCTCGATTTTCGCCGTGCCGTTGATGCTATTGGCGCTTTTCGCCTCGGTCACTTGGGTGCGCAATTTGCCGAGGAAACGCTCGCGCACCTCCGGCGGCATCGCCGACATAGGAAAGTTCTGAAAGAACACGTGCGCCTCAGCCGCGGTCGGCCATTCGATGCGGCCGATACGCGGGCCCATAATTTCATGCCCGCGGAAGAGTTTTTCCACCGCCTGTTGGAAGGGCGAGCGAGCCGGGTCGACAGGCGGCGCAGCTGTGAGAGTGGGGGAGGGTGCTCCACTGAACTGAGCGAGGACCTCAGCGATCTTGCCCTGGATGTTCTTGTCCGTGGTGAGGGCCTTGGCGCGTCCCAGCGATTCCCGGGCTTTGTCTGTCTCTCCTAGGTCTTGGTAGGCAATACCGAGATTAAAGTAGGCCTGGAAGAAGTCCGGCTTTTTCGCGAGTACCGTCTGGTACTCGGCAATCGCCCGGTTCGCATCATCCGTGTACAGATACATGGTGCCCAGGTCGGTGCGCACGCTCGCGTCGTCAGGGTTTAGAGCCAGATATTTCTGGTAATACTCGGTTGCCTTGGCATACTCCTCAAAATCGTAGTAGATATTCCCCACTCCGCGCAGAGCATCGAAGTCATTCGGCGCCAGTTCCAGAACGTGACGATAGGACGAGAGTGCGGCACTACGGTAGCTCGAATCGAGACGCGCGGCGCGTGACTGCGCTTCGGCCAGCGTCTTCCAGGTCTTCACCTCTTGTGGGGCGGCGTTGGCTTTATCGACCAGTTCCGCGAGCAACTTCTTGGCTTCCTCCGGCAAGGACACCGGAGGATGTTCTTGCGGCAAGGTCGAACCCCCCTTGCTCGCTTGTCCCTCACTCGCTGGAGCTGCGGCGGAAGGGAAGGGTTGCGACCGCAGGACGAACACCCATAACCCCGTACCAACTAGGAGATAGAGCGAGAGCACTGTGAACCCTGGTATCAGCGAGCCCCAAGCGGAGGCGGAAGACCTCTGCGGCCGCTTGGCGGTATTGCTCTTGGTGCCAGGCAAGACTTCCCCGCACGCGGCGCAAAAATTGGCCGGCGGAACAGTCTTGGCGCCGCACTGCGGGCAGAAACTCACGGTCATGAGGAAAATACCTAGCAGCAATCTGACAGAGGAGCTAGGTCGGTTTTCCTCTTCCGGTTGACAGCACGCAAGCGGGGCGGTTAAGGTGCTCCCGTTCACGCGACCCTGGAGGAGTGCATGGCAAAAAAAGACACGGCTCGCGACCCGCGGCTAGCCGCAGGGAAAAAAACGCTCGAGCAATGGGGCATTACCCTAGCCCGGCTGCAAGACCACAGCCTGGCGGTGACGGAGATAGAAGGGCGGGTCGGCCAGGATCCGACTGCGGACGTTGCGCTAGCGGCGTTGCTGGGTGACTATCCCATCCAGGAAGCGGCACAGGTACTCAGCGACTGGGAACACAAAACGAGCGATAAGAGCCTACGCCGCGAGATTCACCGTTCATTGTATAAGCTGTCACAAAAAGGGGTGCGGGCTGAACGCCCGGCTCAGGAACAAGCCCGTCCGCTGCTGGCGCCGATTGAGCCTGAAGGCTATCTCTCGTCCATGGACGGCCACGGTGACCGCTTGGTGTGGCTGATCAAGTTAAAGATTGGCGGTGGGTTGCACTACTTGTCCGCGTTGGTGAATGAGCCTGAAGGGATGCGTTACGTCGAAGGAGCCGAAGTGACGCGCAAGGGCTTCCGGACCATGCGTCAGGATTTGAGCGACCGTCACCAGATCATCATGATCGAAGCGCCGTGGCGCTATTGTGATGCGCTCATGCATGAAGGCTACGAACGAGCCGGATCACGCGATGGCAAAGAAATCGAATCTTACCCGGCCCTCCGTTCGCACTTGATCTCCACCCCGGCTCAGCCGGTGGAAGTGCCACTGCCCGCGGGCCTGGACCCGGAGGCCATTGCCGCGGATGAGAATTTGCTGGCGACCTCAGTGCAACTGTTCGAAGAGCCCGAGTTGCAGCGCTGGTTGCTCGACCACGATCAGGCCCATGTTTACATCGACCAGATTTCCCAGGCACAGGAAAGCCCGCTGGTCTTGAACCGCTACCAACAACAAGGCCGTATACAGACGATTATTGACAAAGCGATCACCGAAATCTTCTCAGCGGAGAACAGCCGATCGTATGCCCGACGCCTGGAAGAGGCTTCTCTCCGCTTGGCCGCCAACGGCCGGCTGGAAGCGGCCAAACGGGCCTTAGCCGTGGCCCTGGCGCTCAAACGCGGCGAACGCGGCGGCAAAGGTATCCCGTTCTGTGAAGAACTGGTGCGCCAGAGCATCGCTATGCACTACCACGAGGAACGGCAGCAGGAGCAAGAGGAATCGCAGGGCTCGTTGATTATGAAGCCGGCGGAGTTTGCCGCCCGCATGCAGACCGCGCAACGGCGGCGAATGGGATAAAGAGCTATCAGCCGTCAGCTCGCAGCTCTCAGCAAGACAGGAAAAGACTTCTCGGAAAGTTTGCGGGTTGCG
>JBGPOI010000368.1:0-5274 GCA_041487975.1 Binatia bacterium
GCATGCGTAAAGCGGACCTGCATCGCAAGACCACCGAGACCGACATTCGGCTCAGCCTGAATCTCGACGGCGAGGGTACGTATCAGATCGCCACCGGCGTGCCGTTTCTCAACCACATGCTGGAACTCTTCGCCAAACATGGGTTCTTCGACCTTACCCTACGGGCAAGCGGAGACGTGGAGATTGACGACCACCACACGGTCGAGGATGTGGGTCTCGCGCTTGGTCAGGCTTTTCGTGAGGCGCTCGGGGATAAAAAGGGTATTCGTCGCTTCGGTGAAGCCACCGTGCCGCTTGATGAGGCGCTGGTCGCGTGCGTGGTGGACCTCAGTGGCCGGCCGTTTCTCGCGTACAATTTGCAAATCAGCCAGGAAAAGGTCGGCAACTTTGCGACGGAACTGATTCACGATTTTTTCCTCGCCTTTACCAATCAACTCGCTATGAACCTGCACTTCAACATGACCCAGGGCCGCAACCCGCACCACATCATTGAAGCCGCCTTCAAGGCCTTCGCGCGGGCGCTGAGCAGCGCCACGCAGCCCGACCCGCGCGTCAAAGGGGTGCTGTCCACTAAGGGAAGTCTATAGAGTAATGAGGACTGAGTGCTGAGGACTGAGTAAAGAGGGCGACGAGGATCTCGACTCAGTCCTCAGTCCTCGTTGCTCATTACTGTTCATGAGTTGGCTCGCCACCAAGTTGATTAGCGCCTTCCTGCTGCCGCCACTGAATCTCCTCATCGTGGCGGGGCTGGGCATCGTGCTGCTGAACAACCGTCCGCGTCTAGGGCGGAACCTTATCATGACGGCTTGGCTCCTACTGTATCTGCTCTGCATGCCGCTCATCAGTCGCGCCTTGCTGCAATCGCTGGAAAGCGTGCCTCCCTTGCAGTCGAGTGTCTACTCCGACAAGGTCGGTGCGATTGTCGTGCTTGCCGCCGGTGCATACAACAATGCCCCGGAATACGGGAGTGACAGTGCGACGCCGTACGCCCTGGAGCGCGTACGGTATGCGGCCAGGCTCTACCGCGCGACCGGCAAGCCGATTTTGCTGACCGGTGGCAATCCCCATAGCAGCACGGCGGAAAGTATGGTGATGAAAGATGCGCTGGCAAACGATTTCTTCGTGCCGGTGCAGTGGGTTGAGGATCAATCCGAGAACACCTGGCAGAATGCGCGCCTGAGCTACACCATCTTACAGCCGCAGGGGATTACCACCATCTACCTGGTCACTCATGCCTGGCATATGTCCCGCGCCATCATCGCGTTCGAGAAGGCGGGCTTCCAGGTCATCCCCGCGCCCACCATGTTCACTACAAGTTATCATTTGACCGTACTGGATTTTCTGCCTCGCGGCCGCGCGTTGGGGATGAGCTTCATCGCCATGCACGAGTGGATCGGCCGGTGGTGGTATCTATTCGGGTAGGAGCGCTGCATGAGCGCGCAATAGAATTGCCGGACAGCGCAAGGGCGCACGGCGTGCGCCCCGACAAAGTCCCCGGTCGTCCGGGCGGTGCGGCTACAAGTTGGCGAAATGCGGCATGACTTCTTCCATCAGCAGACGCTGCGAGTTTGCCCAGCCCTCGTTATTCTCTGACTGATCGAAGGTGAGCACGAGGAGACAACCAAAGCCGCCGGTCTCTTCGTACATCCGCCCCAGTTTTTCCGTCACCGTACGAGGAGAACCGACCAACCAACTGTAATCGGCCAGATATTCGACGGTGACATCTGCATCCGGCACCTCGGGATGATGTTTGAACAGGCTGACCATGCCGAAGGATTTGAAGAGCGGCATAAGATATTCACGATACACGCGGCCGAGCATCCCGTTGATCGCTTTGTCGCGCGCTTCTTTGTCGGTTTCGGCGATGTAGACTTCGCGGGACACCCGCCAATCGCTGCGGGAAGGGGTGCGGCCGACCTTTTCCGCGCCATCGACGACCGCCTGCCAGTGGGTATTCAAATAGCCATTACTGAGCGCGACGCTCAACGGCATAAAGCCACGCTCACCGGCAAATTTCAGCGTATCCGAGCGCGGCGTCAGACCAGCAATGCCGATCGGAGGGTGCGGCTTCTGGTAGGGCCGGATGTGGTATTTCAGTGTGTCCAGCATCGTATCGATACGGTTGACCGTCCAGTATTGCCCTTTGTATTCGAACGGCTCGGTGCTTTCCCACAGCCGTAGGATGATATCGAGCGCTTCCAGCGTCATGCGCCGGTTTTCGCCGGCCGCGCCATCGACGTTAAACAACTTCCAATCGCTCGGGAGACCACTGGTGCCCACGCCGAACATAAACCGCCCCTGGGCCATGTGGTCGAGAAAAGCGACGCGATGGGCTAATTCGGTTGGATGATGATAGGGCAACAGGTGTGCGCCAGGGCACAGCTTGATATTTTTGGTGCGCAGTAAAGCCTGAGCAATGAGTAGATCCGGAGCCGGATTAGGCTCCCAGGGAGCGGTAAAATGCTCACCGATCCAGGCTTCATGGAAGCCCAGCTTATCGCACAGTTCCAAATGCTCGAGGTCCCACTGGTGGCCCGTGTAAAAATCCCTCTCCGGTGGATGAGAAGGCATCATGAAGACTCCGGCTTTCATACATTCTCCTTCCTACTCTGACATCACAGAATATGAAACAGGTCGCCGGCTGTGACATGGCAAGCTCAGCGCCCGGCTCTGTTCCTTCTACCATCCTCTAGCGTGTGGAGCAAGGAAAGGAGAGCGTCGGTTGGACCTTTGTGGCTAGAGAAGGCGAAAAGCGGCAAAAAGAGCGCGCGGACCGTCTTGATTTTGCGGTGGAACCATTGCCGCGCTGGATGTACTCCCGTATCTTTGAGCGGTGCGCGTTCGTTTTTTCTGTCAGGAGAATCTCCTCCCAGCGCTCAGCCTGGCGACGGACCGGTTCTTTCTCTCCGCTGTCAGAGAAACCGGGACGGCGGTGTTGCGGGTCTATAGTTTCTCCGGCGATGTGATCTTGCTTGGTCGTTATCACGCGCTGGGAGAACTGCCTGATCCTCACGCGGTGACTCTGGCGCGCCGGTTGAGCGGCGGGCGGGCCGTGCCTGCTGGACAGGGGTTCGGGCAATTCTCGTTGATCCTGCCTCACCGCTCGGCGTTTTTCTCCGATGACCCCTACAACCTGGCGCCGTTTCAAGTTCTGAACCGCTACGCCCGCCCGATCCTGCACGGTCTCAAAGCAGCGGGCAGCGATGTGTTCTATCCCGGGCGCGACCTGTTTACCGTTCGCCAGCAACCCCTGGGCTGGATTTCCTTCACCACGGAGGAGAATGGCGCCTTATTGTGCGAGGGTGGTTTGGCAGTGAGTCGCGACCTCAGCCTGTTGCCCTATCTGCTCGACCGTGCCGATCCGCGGGGCACGATTCCCTGCCAGTTCTTCACACCCGAGCAGGTAACCAGCTTGGAGCGGGTTACCGGGAAACCTTTTTCTTTGCCGCAGACGGCCGCGATGCTGCGGCATGGGTTCGCCCAACAGCCTGTGCTGGAGCTTGTTGACCAGGCTCTGAGCAGTGCGGAACAAGTCACGATCTCTGCCCTGGCGGAGAGTCAGTCTGCCAGGGCATGGCTCCAGAGCCGGCCGCTCCGACCTGATCTGCCTTGGCACGCGACGACCGCGACCCAACTCGGTGTGCTCCAGATTCGCTTTGCTTTGACCGTGGAAAAAACATTGGCGGAAGTGCAGGTCAGTGGTGACCTGATCGCGAACCCAGCGGCGGTCTCCGCGCTGGAGCAAGGACTACGCGGGTGTCCCGTGGAGCGGGAAGCCCTGTGGCGGATGGTGGATCAGACTTTCTTACAACCTCAGCATTACTTGTTGGGTGTCGGTCCGTTGGCGACGATTCCTGATACGATTCTCAAGGGATATGCCCAGAGTAGTCAGTAGCCAGTAGAGGAGAAGAATTTCTCATCTGGCTGTTCGCTGATTTTATGGATTTTTCTCAGATTGCCCCGCAACTCTTTTCGCCCGATGTGTCCGATCGTTTGGCGGCCCTGGCTGCGTTGGCAGAGCGGGGAGACAATAGTCCCCTCCCACCAGATGTTCTGCGCGGGCTCTTGCATTGCCTCGGGCACAGCCGCAAAGCCGTGCAGCGCGAAGCAGCGGGACAGTTGGTGCGGTCTGCTCACGCGCAGCCTGAGATTGTCACGGTCCTTATCGGCGCACTCAGCGATGCGGATCCGCGCATGCGCTGGACTGCGGCGTTCGCGCTTTCGCAAATCAATCTCTCCGAGCCGACTCCGCTACCCGTGCTGATCGAGAACCTGGGACATGAGGAAAGCGACTTGCGCTGGGCTGCGGCAACGGCCGTCTTGCGTTTGGCGCAGCAGCACCCTCGGGTCATTGCCGAGATGTTGCGTCTGGCCGGCACAGGCAACACCGTGCAGCGGCGCATGGCGCTCTACTGCCTGCGTGACCTTGGTCAGGCTGGCCCGGACGCACAGACAGTGTATCTTGCCGGTCTGAGTGACCCTGACCCGATGGTCCGCTTGGGCGGGCTCTCTTGTTTAGGCAAGCTCCGACTCGCCTCTGCAGAGGCGTTGACCTTGCTGGTGCGGCGCTTGGAAGCTGACCCTGATTTGGGTGTGCGCCGCGCCACCGCGGTTACGCTTGGTCAGTTGGGAAATTCCGCACCCGCAGTGATGGAAGCTCTGACGAAAGCTGCACGATCGGATGATGTGGGACTGAGCAAAGCGGCGACCGGAGCGCTGGAAAAGCTACAGGGCAGGTAGGGCAGGTTTGCAACCTGCCCCTACTCGGTTACCAACACTCCCTCGATGAACCTGAGATCGACGGTCGCGGCTGCGACCGCCAAGAGATCCTGGAGTTTCTCTCGGGCATGCACGGTCAAAGCGCGCAGCGCTTCTGTTTCTTCCGTTGTCAGCTTGAGAGCGGTGGCAGCCAGCGCGAGAAACGCAGTGCTTTGTTCTTCGACTGCGGTTTTGGGCAGCCGTTTTTGCAGAATAACGAGGTCGGCTCGGCTCAAGGGTCGCACAGCCGTTTTTTTCTCTACCACCCAACGGGCAAAGGCCGTATTCCATAACACACCGAGAGTCACTCCTGCGGGCGCGCGACCCTCGGGTAGCAACTCCCACCGCCGCAGGACAGCAAACCAAACGGGGATCTGCGTCAGCGCGGTTTCCACCTGTCTGATTTCCGCAAGGTTCTGAAAGCGTCGGTAGAGAATCTCTCCGGGTGTTTCCAGCCCACGAAAGAAGAGTGGGGATCGGCGTTGTAGGCCGGCACAGGTTTCGTGAAAAGGGGAA
>JBGPOI010000369.1:0-5247 GCA_041487975.1 Binatia bacterium
ACGGCCGAGACGCTAAACCGTGGAGTATTGCTGCTGGCCGCCTATTCTCTCGGCTTGGGGATCCCCTTCATCCTCTCCGCCGCATTCCTGAATGCCTTCCTGTCGTTGTTCAAAGGCGTGAAAGGCTACCTGCGTCAGGTAGAGGTCGCCAGTGGTCTGTTGCTGGTGATTGTCGGCACGTTAATTTTCACCGACAAACTCGCGTGGATTTCCTCTCGCTTGACCTTCCTTAATCCGGAAGAACTGCTTGTGACTGATTCCCCGTCCTCGGTGGTTCAACCAGCGGTGGCAGCGGGGCAAGCCAAGACCGCCTATGGAGAATACGATTTTGCCCTGACCTCGATTGACGGAGAACCACTAAAACTTTCCGACTATTACGGCAAGGTCGTGCTGGTGAATTTTTGGGCGCCCTGGTGCGGGCCGTGCGTCGTAGAAACTCCCTCTATAGTGCGCTTGTACAACAAGTATAAGGCTCGCGGGTTTGCCGTGATTGGCGTCGCGTTGCAGAGCGAGGAAGACGGGGTGAAGCAATTCGTCAATCAGTACCGCGTCCCGTATGCGGTGGGAAGAGACACCACCAATGAAATCGGTTTGCGCTACCAGGTCTTCGCCCTGCCCAGCAGTTTCCTTTTTTCATCTGAGGGCAAAGTGAAGCGTGCGTTCACCGGCTTCCTCGCCGAGGAGACGCTCGAGCATGAGTTGCAATCCCTGTTGGGCCAGCCGCCGGCGGCTCCACAAGAGGCGCCACGACCCGAGGGCGTTTCGTATACGAAGGGCAGAAGATGATCCAGAGCGGCTTTCACGTCTTTGGCATTGAGTGAGTTCTCATGGACTACGGCAGCGCGCTTCAGTAGGGGCGGGTCTGAGACCTGACCTCTTCAGTATGGATAAAGCAGCAAATCCTCCTGCACTTGAGCAAAAAGATGTCAGCAGCGGAACGGCCTCGCCGCCGGTCGGCGGATTCCGGCACGTAGTCGCTGTCACGGCGAGCGATTCTTTTGCCGTGCAGGTCCAGGCCGGGCAATTAAGCTGGGCCCTGGACGAGCCCGAGTCGTTAGGCGGTCGTGGGGTTGCGCCTGACCCCGTTACTTCGTTCTTGGGTGCGCTGTGCGGCTGTCTGCTGATTTCACTACAGATCACTGCTCGGGGGCGGCAGGTGCCGATCGCCGGCGCCTCAGCCTCAGCCAGGACCAACGAGAAAGGCTTCGTCAAAACTGTGGAGGTAGACCTCACTGTCCGCAGTACTGCCCCCGAGGAGAAGGTCCGGATCGTCGTCGAGCGCGCTGAGAAGGGCTGCTACATCAAAGGACTGCTCAAGGACAGTATCGAGTATCGACTCAACTTGACGATTGTCCCAGTGTAAGAGTCTCGTGCCCGATCCACGGACCGCCCTGAACTCCTTAGGAGCATAGACATGGCAGGAAATGACGCCCTTTCCCCTACTCCAACTCAACCGCAACTCACCCCGGAAGCTTTCTTCAAAGAGAAAGTTGCGCCGCAATTCAGCCGTCGGATCGACGACCTGCGACGCCAAATCTTGAGTCTGGAACAGCAAGTGCAGGAGCGCGCCGCTGCTCAGGCAACCGTGCGGGTCGTCATCGAAGGCGAAGACAGCGGTACCTGGTACCTCAACGTGAACAAAGGGGAAATGACTGTCACTGCCGAGCCGATGTTCTCGCCGCTGATGACCGTCTACCAGCCACGCGCCTATTTTGACTGGGCAGCCTCGACGGCGACTGATGCCGGACTCTTCGGTCCCGGCGCGCGCAACAATCAGGGGGAATTGACCAGGTCGCGCATCGAACGGCTGAAACTGCTCAAGGGATTAATTCGGTTCACCTTCACACACCTGCCCAACGGGAGTGAACAGAGCTTTTGCATTCAGCTTGGCGACGGCGAGCGACCGGCGGCAGCACAAACCGTGCTGTCGATGAAAGCCGAAGACGCGCAGAAAATGGCGCGCGGCGAGATCAATCCGCAGGTGGCGTTCATGGGCGGCATTATCAAGGTAACCGGCGACATGGCCCTGGCGATGCAGTTCGGCGCGGCGATGATGTAAGCAAAAGGGAAACGGGGAAAGAGAGCGACAAACAGACAAAACGTCCGTGTTAGCTTCGTAACGGCGGTATCCCTTTAGACACCTGACGCTCCTGAGTCTTCACCCGCCGTTCCAGTTCCCCTACCCGTTCGGTATCCCGGGTGCGGCCGATAATTACCGAATCGGCAAAGCGGTCCAGTCGCTCAGCGAGAGCCTGCAGGAGTTGACTGTGACGCTCCAAGATTTGGCTGTGACGCTCCAGCTCTTTGCCCTGTCCAGCTAGAGTGTTCGCGATACCACCCAAAATCGTCACTACCTGCTGCAGCCGTTTGTTGGTCTGCGCGCCTTGTTTTTCCAGGCGGTTGATGCGCTCGGCCAGGAGGTCGCGCGGTCTTTCCCCGTTTGTCGCCATGCCGCAAAAACCTTAGAGCAAAGTCCCGACCCCGGCAAGGCAGTCACCGCCCCACAGAGCGAGGGTTTCTCTTGTCGCTGCAGCTTTTCCACAACAGGGTAAATGGCGGACTGGTCTATCTTTCTACTTTTCCCCAGGCGTGAACTTTGGTCGGCGAGATCCGTACCAGCGGGTTGCGGGCAAAGGTCAGAGTCATCGCGCGGTACTGCGGGTAGCGTTCGCGCAAGAGTCCGAGCGCGCGGACGTATTCGTTTTCGTCCCCGACAAGAGCAGCCGTACCGGTCACCAGAACGTATGCCAATTGGGTCCAGTCGTCGGTATAGTCGTCTATCACGAGAGCCACCTGCGGATTCTCGAGAATGTTGCGCACGCGCTTGAGCGGCTTGCCGGTCTGGCGCTTGGGTTTCTCATCCACCACGAAGTAGAATCGCTGGCCATCGAAGGCGAAACAAAAGGGAATGACGTGTGGCTGCCCATCCTGTCCGGTGGTCGCCAGGCGCGCCACGGCGTGAGCAAGAATGAAACGCTGAATCGGCGCGGCGATTTCCTGGTCGCTCATCTGTCAGGCCTCGTCCTCAACCTGCTTCCCTCCCTCGCCAAATGCGTCCCGCGCCTCCTGATAGAGACGCTCCGCCTGCCCCGAGTACCGAGGTGAAAAGTGAAATACCACGAGCTTCTGGGCACCGGCCGCGCGACCGAGTAACCCAGCTTGACGGGCAGTGAGGTGGTAACGCCGCGTGGCCTGGTCTTCGTCTTCAGCGAGAAAGGGAGATTCACAAAAAAACAAGTCCGCGCCGCTGGCCAGTGCGGCGATCCGGGCAGCGTTCTCTTGACTGTAAAGCGTATCAACCACATAGGCAATTTTTTGCCCGTGAGTTTCCTTTACTAAATGACCGCGCAGTTCGCCCAGCGTGAAATCGCGGCGTTCTTCTTCTCCATCTTTATGTCGCCAGCGCGCCGTGACCATCCACTCGTCAGGCTCGCCACGGCGCAGCGCTTGCTTCAACTCCGCGAGCCATGGCCCCGCCCGCACCCCCAGATGATTCAGCCAACCCGTGTCCACATTCAGGTGGCTCTTCTCCTCCAAAGCAAACCCCAGAGAGTAGATGCGGTGATCCAGATGGGCTGTCCGAACACAGAACGCCGGGTCATCCAACAAGGTTCCGTCAAAAGGCAGCGCCGGCAGTTCCTCGGGAACGAAGTGGGTTGCCGCAGGGAACACCAGACGACGGATGCCGTCCGGCGCCACTTCAGACACCTCGATAGCAAAGCCGTAGTTGTCCACCAGATTCCAGGTGTACCCGCGTAGTTTGCCCTCGACACACGCAAGGATCCCCGGCGGCCCAAAAAGATGTAACTTTTTGTCACGCCCGAGAAACAAGCGCAGCAGGCGATCAAAGCCGATGAAGTGGTCCATGTGACAGTGAGAGACGAACACATGGCTCACCCGCAGCATCTCCGTGAGCGGTAGAGCATCGTTATGGCCCAGGTCAAAGAGTAACGCGTGCCCCTGCCACTGCAAGTCGATATACAAGCCCGGATCTCCGAACGGACCATTGACCAGGTGGGCGGCAAAAGCAAGGTTCATATTTTAGCAAGCAAACATGGAGGGGAAGCGTCAACCAAGAAAGAAACGACCGGCGAGAGAACGCGGAGCAGACAAAGCGATCGTTCCTCTTAGCGCTTCAACACCATGAAGCGTTCCTTGAGTCGCTCAACCTGATCCTGGATTGAGGACAGGTGACGGCTTTCCTTGAGCACTTGAAAGAGATCCATGTCCGATGCCTCGCGCCGGCCCTCCGTCATTTCGCGCACGGCGTCGATAATCTCGTGGATCACCCGGGGAATTTCCCGCTGCGGGATGACTAAATCTCCCCGCCCCAAAGTCCCCCCCCAATGCGCGGCGTACGGGCGCAGAACATTGAGGATCTTCTCGGTCACACTCTTTTCGCCTGCCATGATGCCCTCCTCGAGCAACGCTGCCAAGGCTGCGGTCCGTATTATCCCCATTGCCTCCACTCTTTGCAAGAGATTCCCTTCTCCTGTCGTGAGAGAACCCCGCCCGGACAGGGGAATTGACAGTAGGCAGGAGGACCGTTACGTCTCTTGCAGGGGTGCAGCTTCGGCCTAGCTATTCCACTGGCCATGTGCCCCTCCCTGTATCCGCTACCAGATTCGATAGGGAGAGATTGTTGTATGGCCACGATGATCACCAGCGAGTGTATCAACTGTGGGGCCTGTGAACCAGAGTGCCCCAATACCGCTATCTACCAAGGCGGCGTGGAATGGGACCTGAACGGGGCAAAACACCCGCCGATCGCTGATGGGATTTTCTACATCGTGCCGGAAAAATGCACCGAGTGCGTGGGTTTCTACGACCACGAGGCGTGCGCGGCGGTGTGTCCGGTAGACTGCTGTATTCCCAACCCCGACATTGTCGAGAGTGAAGCGGTCCTGATTGCTCGGGCTCAGCAGTTGCACCTCGAAACCACCTTCGGCGGCGAGTTTCCTTCACGCTTCCGCAAAGAAGGAGCCGCAGTCCCGGTCACTGCGCCAGCAGCCCCTACCGCAGAGACTGTCAAACCCGCGGCTCCAGCCGCCGCGCCGAAAGCCGCGCCAGCGCCCGAGCCGGACGCCGCCGCGCCTGCTGCTGAGGTCCTTTCTCTTGTCCTGCCCGATGCTAATGAGTGGGAAGTGCAGATCAACTGCGTCCGTTGCGAAGGCGACTACAGTGTACCCTTCCAATACTTCCGCAACGGCGTGGTCTTCTATTGCCCACACTGCACCGCATCATTCG
>JBGPOI010000370.1:0-5232 GCA_041487975.1 Binatia bacterium
CTCCAGAAGAAAATCTTGCGCGACAACGCCCTGGGGCTCTACGGGCTCTAGTATGGTGCGGAAAAATTCTGCGTTCACCCTTCGACGCGCTCAGGGTGAACGGGATAGGGATTGAAAACACTGACAATTTTCCGTTCGTGCTGAGCCTGGCGAAGCACGAGAACGGCTTTTTCAGCAGCCTGCTAACCTCCGGGACAAGAGTTTACACAATTGATTGGTGCTCTGGCAGGACAGCCTCCCCTCTCATTCTTTTACTACAGCACGGGCAAAGTCCTCACGCTGGGAGATCGTGTCCTGAGCGTTCGCCCCAGTAAAGGCGAGGATCATCTGCCCCACCCCCAGCTTGCTGAGCTGAGACAGCAACTCTGGCTGCTGCTGCAGCTCCGCGGGAGAACCAACCATCGCAATTGACAGGCGGGAAAAGTCCCGGCCCTTCTGAGCCACAGACATTCCAGCGCATGGTTGACTCTTCTTTCTCCCTTGTTAGTACAGTGGACAACATCATGAGTAGGACAGAGGCATATCCATGATGGGGTAGGGTATCTTCGAGTCAGCTCCCCCGTGAGGGTAAAAAGGGAGGAATGGATGATCGTATGTAGGACACGCGGAGCCGGGAAACTGATGCGAATCGGGATGATAGCGGCGGTCTTCCTGGGTAGTTATCGCCTGACCTGGGGCGCTCCGATCGACACGGCTCGACTGCTCGCCGCCGGACAGGACGCCAAAAACTGGCTCCTCCCCGGCCACGACTATACCAATCAACGTTACGTGGCATTGGGGCAAGTCAATACACAGAATGTGAAGTCGCTGGCGTTACGCTGGAAATTTTCCACCGGCATCCGTGAAGCGTTTCAAGCTACACCTCTGGTCGCTGATGGCGTGATGTACCTCACCACCCCGAAGAATCACCTCATCGCGCTTGACGCACGAACAGGCACACAACTGTGGCGCTACGAATACCCCCTCGACACCAAAGCGCTTTGTTGTGGCGCAGCCAATCGCGGCGCTGGCATGGGCTATGGAAAGGTCTACATGGCAACGGCGGATGCGCATCTGATAGCCGTAGACCAGCAATCCGGAAAGTTGGTGTGGAACGTTACGCTGGCATCACAAGAACAAGGGAAAACTGAGACCACCGCCGTCCTGTCGGCGACTGACCCACTTCGGCAGGCAACGGTTACTGGCGCAAGCGGCATCGGGGCGAATATGGCGCCGCTGGTCTATAAGGGAAAAGTGATTGTCGGCGTGACCGGCGCAGGCTACGGCTTGCATCTTGATACCTCCAAAGGCAAGCAACCGATCGGCGCCGTAGTCGGCATGGCCGGTGCCTATGGTCGCCGTGGATTTCTTGCTGCCTTTGATGCGGAAACAGGAAAAGAGCTGTGGCGCTGGTACACGATCCCGGACAAAGGCTGGGAGGGAGAGTGGCGGGCAAGCACTTCAGACGGAGCGCCGTTATCTCGCGATATCGCCGCGGAAAAAGCCGCCTTCGCCACGTACGCGGATGCCTGGAAAACAGGGGGTGGTTCGACCTGGACCACTCCGGCGCTCGACTCGGCACTCGGCCTCCTCTTCTTGGGCGTCGGCAATCCGTCTCCACAAATGGATGGTCTGACCCGCCCTGGTGATAATCTGTACTCTGTGTCTCTGGTGGCCTTGGACGTCGAGACCGGCAAGCTACGGTGGCATTACCAGCAAGTACCTCACGATCTGTGGGGCTACGATGTCGCCAGCCCGCCCGTGCTCTTTGAAACGGAAGTCAATGGCGCAAAAGTCCAGGCAGTAGGGCAGGCCAGCAAAACAGGGTGGTTCTACGCGCACGACCGTAAAACCGGCGCGTTACTCTACAAGTCCGAACCGTTCGTGCCGCAAGAAAACCTCTTTACTTCGCCGACTCCGGAAGGGGTGCGGATTGCTCCGGGAGCGGCCGGAGGCGCCTCGTGGTCTCCGGTAGCGTATACGCCAGAGACGAGCATGGTTTATGTCGCGGCAGTGCATATGCCTACCCGCTACACCGTGCATGCCGACCCTGGAGACAGTGACCATCCTCCGCTCCACTACACCACCACCACGCCCACCGACGACCCGCACTGGGGAACGCTCAGCGCAATTGACACGAAGACTGGAAAGATTGCATGGCAAAAAAAGGTGGAGCAACCGTTGATTGGCGGGGTAGTCGTCACCAAAGGCGGTCTGATCTTCGTGGGCGAAGGCAGTGGACGCGTGGACGCCTTTCACGCGACGACCGGAGAATTGCTCTGGCAGTTCCAGACAGAAGCAGGAGTCAACGCGCCGCCGATTGCGTACGAAGTTGACGGTACGCAATATATTGCGGTCGCTGCCGGAGGGAACCCGCTTTTTGGCTATAAGCCGGGGGATGAACTGCTGGTGTTTACGCTACCATAGTAAATCAATATCGTTCTCACCTTCCATCAAGGGAATGCCTGTGTTTGCGTGAACCAACTCGTAACAAAGCAGAAGGAGGACAGCATGGCAACCAAGAGTACAGAAACATTAATGCAGGAAGTAATTGATCGGGAAGCGATCCGCAGCCTCCCCCTGCGGTATTGTCACTGCGTGTGGCAAAAGGACCTGGATGGATACGTGAGCCTCTTTACCGAGGACGGCGCGTTCTCGACCAACGATCCCACCCTGCCGCGCGCGCAAGGACGAGAGGGGCTGCGTACCATGATGAGTGGGGGGCTGGACACGATGCAGCCGCGCCCGTTCATTCATAACCATGTGATCGAACTCCTCGGACCGGACCAGGCCAAAGGGACGTGTTATGTGGAGGTGCGCCTGCTGCGGGACGGCAAGAAATGGTTGCTGACAGGTTGGTATGATGATGCGTACGTCAAAGTCGGTGGAGAGTGGAAGTTCAAGTCACGCCAGATCACGACCGACTCCTTTGGGCCGCTGAGCGAGAGCTAGAAGAGGACACAGCGACGGCAACGTTATTGAACCACGGACGGACGAATTAGGAGTAATAGCATGAAGACGGAGAGCATCGCGTACCAGGACGGCGACGTGACCCTGCGCGGGTTTCTGGCCTACGACGACACGAAATCCGGTCGGCGCCCGGGCATTCTGGTGATGCCCGGGGGCTTTGGCCTGGGCGTCAATGCCAAGCAACGCGCCGAGATGCTGGCCGGGCTCGGGTACGTCGCCTTAGCGGGCGACCCCTATGGCAACGGCATCGAGATCAACGATCTGCAGGAGGTCATGAAATCCGTGAGCGCGCTGCGCGCAGACCCGGCCAAGTTCCGCCACCGCGCGCAGGTGGCCTTGGACAAGCTCGCCTCGCTCCCGCAGGTTGACCCGCGCCGGTTGGCGGCCATCGGCTATTGCCTGGGCGGCACGTTCGCCTTGGAGCTGGCCCGCGCCGGCGCGCCGCTGACGGGCGTGGTGACCTTTCACGGCGGCCTGGAGACGCAACGCCCTGCTGCGCCCGGTCAGGTCAAAGCGAAGATCCTGGTCTGCACCGGCGCGGACGACCCGTCCGTCCCTGTCGCTCACGTCAATGCATTCGCCGATGAGATGACCAAGGCCGGCGTGGACTGGCACATCATCAGCTATGGCGGCACCACGCACGGCTTCACCTATCCGGACGCCGAGAGCCGCGGGATAGCGTGGATTGCCTACGACCAGCGGGCGGACGAACGGTCATGGCAGGCGATGCGGTCGTTCTTCGCGGAAATTTTCGCAGCGGTTTAAGGCAGCGGACCTTGCCGCAGGCGTGAGCCGTGGTCACGGCGCTCAGACCGCGTGTCCGCGCTCTGCTCCTTCGCGACGCGTCAGACGACCGCGCCCGCGCTGGTATGGAGCGTTTGCCCGGTAATCTGCCGGCTGCCGGGCAGACAGAGAAACACAATCGCTACAGCCACGTCTTCCGGCTGTGAGACACGGTGGAACAGGTTCTCCAAGGGGCCGCTGGAGGCAACACGCTGCAAGGCCTCAGCGTCGCCGAGCGCTCGGGTCATTGCCGTGGCGGTGATCCCGGGGGCTACGGCATTGACGTTGATGTCATGGGGGCCCAACTCAGCGGCGGCACTGCGCGTCAACTGCACGAGCGCGGCCTTGGAGCTGGCATAGGCCACCGGGGAGTTCCGGGCGCGGAAGGCGGAGCTCGAACTGATATTGACGATGCGTCCCCCGCCCCCGCGCTCAATCATGTGCCGCGCGACGTGCTTCATCAGCAGCATCGCCGCCTTCAAGTTCACGGTCTGCACGAAGTCCCAGTTCTCTTCGTCCATTTCCAGCAAGGTTTGGAACCGACCAGTTACGCCGGCACAGTTGACCAGAATGTCGATGCGGCCCAGTTGCTCGATGACTCGTGCGACTGCGGCGGGAATCAGCTTGGTATCCGCCAGGTCAAGCGGCAGCGCGACCGCAGTACCGCCGGCCTGCTGGCCCTGCGCGACCGCGGCATTCGCTCCAGCTTCATCGCGGTCGAGGACCGCCACCGCCGCACCGGCGTGCAGCAGAGCTGAAACGGTCGCGCGGCCAATCCCGGATGCGCCCCCGGTCACCATCGCCACCTTGCCTGAAAGCTCGCCACTCATAATCGCCTCCTTTTGAGCACGCGCTCGCAGCCTTTATACACGAATTGCGCGGGCGTGTAGAAGGGTCTCCTCGTTCTCGGCAGTTCATGTTTCCCTTTCCCAGAGGAGGAGAGCAGCAATCTCCTCGTCCGGTAATACGCCGCTGCCAAAGGTCTCAATCTGAATACTCACGGGCCGTGAGAGTCCGATGGAATAGCTGAGTTGCACTTCACATTCCGCGGCCAATCCTGCTGCCACCGCATTCTTGGCCGCATAGCGCGCCGCATAAGCTCCCACCCGGGTCGATACGCGTGGGGTCTTTGCCACTCAGGGCTGCGCCGCTGTGCCGCGAATACTCACCGTAAGTGTCGATGGCGTTTTTCCTGCCGGTGAGCCCGGAATGCACGGACGGCCCGCCAATGATGAACGGCCCATCGGGGTTAATGAAGATGCGCGTCGTGTCATCGGGACGAATCTCTTCTTCGCGAAAAACCTCATTGATGACTGCTTCGCGCAGGTCATCTTGCAATTGCGTCAACATTCTTGACGGCGATGCGATCCATCTCCTCTTCGGACAGTTCGCGGTTGAGAAACGCGCCTTCGCCCATGCCTCAAGCACTCTCGTTGAAGGTTTCGTGCAGCAAGAGTCCGTGGCGAACTCCGTCCTTACACACCGTCAGTGTCTTGTAGC
>JBGPOI010000371.1:0-5218 GCA_041487975.1 Binatia bacterium
AACAGCTTCGGGAGGGAGGGGAGTCCTTGTGCCGCTGCTTCCACTCGTGGCAATTCCAGTGGCCAACTCTTCTTCGGTGAGAATACCCTTCTCCAGGGCGAGTTTTTCTAACGCTGCCAGCCATCCTTCGTAGTAGCTTGAGGCCAGGTAAACCACAGGATTCAATCGCTCCTTAGCATGGCGGCTTTCGTCGATCGTGTCGTAAAGCCCTGAGACAAGCAGCAGGCCCAGCACTCGTTTCTCCCAGTGCGCATGGAAGACGGGCTCGTTTTCCTCACGCATGATGGGCCCAAAACAGGTCATCCCGCCCATGTCATGTACGCCGTTCATAGCTGCCCTTTCTTTGTATGCAGAAAACACCCGCATTAGGATTCGAGGGGGAGAAGTACCACCGGCCTGTGGAGGGGTCAAGCCTCATCTCGCTCCTCCTGCAGGTTAAGGGTTGGCCTCATCAGCGCGCAGGGCCATCTGTACCGACCAGCGCACTTCATCTTCTTTGAAGAACAGCGCGCCTTTTTTCTTGGGCGGCAAGAGCTTGGTAACGTCCTGATAACGCTCTTGCGCAGTGGCGATCACACGCGGCACCACCGCGCGGGTGCTAGCGGGCAAATCCTCGTAGATCACAGAGAGTATATATTGATGTTCAAGCAGGGCGTTGGCCATCACTTCAGCCAGTGATTCTTTGGCTGTTGCCTCCGTTCCGTCACTGATGAGGCGTTGCGCACGATCAATATACTCTCGGTAGCGGTCAGCCGCCGTCTCAGCCGCGGAAGCGTTCTCGGTCCTGACCATGGCTTCCAGCTCGGCCAGCTTTTCTCGGGAAAAGGTTAGACACAGCCGGACCTTTGCTTCGGGGTCGCGCGCCAGCAGGAGTTTCCCTTCTTCCTGCCAGGCGTCCAGTCTGTACCAGGGACTGTCCGGGGTGCGGCCCGGTTCGGGCAACCACTCGATATTACCGAAGGCGCTCATGAAGCCATGCCCGGCAAAGGCTACTCCCGGAACAAGAAGTAGGAAGCAGAAGAGACGGCACAATTGCACGCAACCGGCTTTATGCCACCTTTTCATCCTTCAAGCGCCTCGGTGTGCGTCGCGGAGCAGATCAAAGACGGTTTTCACCGGATTGAAGGTAATCAGTGGCACTTCAACGAACGCCGTGTTCCAGTGGGCCATGGCGCCGTTCCACAGCCCCGGGAGTTCCAACGCACGCAGCACTTTCCCGTCCTTCGATTTCTGCGCAATGAAGCCGGTATCGGGATCGGAGAAACGCGGTAAATCGAAGGGCCGGCCGCGGTAGTCTCGCACCCCGCACACTAAATCGACCGGATTAAAGTGCGTCGCCGCTTCCCAGAGCGCACGCTGCTCAGCCGTCTGCATATCAACCTGTGCGGCTTCGATGATTTGCAGGGAAAGGGTGTTGTCGGGGTGCCGTACCCAGAAAGGTCCCCCACCCGGCTCACCGGTATTCTGCACCACACCACAGACCCGCAAGGGTCTATTTAAGCGACCGGCCAGGAAAGCCTTCCGTTCGGCTTGCGACTTCCGCGCCAGATCCGCGGGCGGCGCGAGGGAGAGTCTTTCCCGGGCAAACGCAAACACCTCCTTGAGCCACCGCTCTTCTACCAGTTCGTGCCGTTCATGCGAGAGGGCCTGGAGATAGTGGAAGATCTCGTTTTGTAACTCGATCAAGTAGCCGGCTAACGCTCTTTTGTAGAGGTAGGTTTCCGGCTTGAGTCTGTCCACGGCCAGGTTGTCAATATTTTTGATGAAAATAATATCGCCCTGCAAGTCATTGAGATTCTCTAACAGGGCGCCATGCCCGGCCGGGCGAAAGACCAGCCGACCAGTTTCATCTCTGAACGGCTCGTTCCACTGATCGACGGCTAGAGTATCAGTGGATGGTTTTTGCACGGAGAAAGTGACGATGAAGCGGCAGCCCAAGCGCTCGTAGCGAGGTCGGAGGGTCTCGACGTGAGCACGCATGGCCTCCTGGTATTCTGGAGGAACAGTGAAATGCACGCGCGCGACGCGGTCTTGATCTTGCGCGTAGGCCACGGCTTCAACCAGATGTTCTTCCAACGGGGTCCGGCTGTGGTCGGCGTAGCGATGGAATGGGATGAGCCCCTTGGGCAGATTCGCATAGTTCAAGCCAGTGGGAGTCAGCAAATAGGTAAGCAGGTCTGCATAACGCTTGTGCGCCACCACCTGCTCGATCTGCAGACCGTCTCGCGTCATGACCGACCGCAATTCATCATAAAAGGCAAACTGTTTGAGGTTGCGAATGAATTGGAGAAACATCTGATGATTGCGATCAGTTGGGTCTATCGCGGCTTCACTCTGTGATCCATCGAGCACCGCGAGGCGATCCATAAGGGAAAGTAAGAGCTGAAACATCCGACTTGCCGCGCCCGAGGCGGGAACGAATTTCGTGATTCTCCCTGCCGACGCGGCCTGGGCCTGGACCTGACTGAGCCGGTCCAGCTCGCTGCCTCGCAGTACCGTGAGGCCATCCCCCACTGTACACGGCCGCTGCAGCCTGACGACGGAGAACCCCTTTTTGCATCGTTCGATATCGGACAGCACTTTCTCTAGGGTGAGTCCCCAGTCCGCAATCTGCCGGAGGTCCTCTTCACCAAAGAAGTCGCTTCTCGTCATACACTCACTTTCTCAACAGTTCGTCCTGTCTCAGGATCAAGAATGTGCCTCAGGCGGCGAGCCATTCAGCGGAACGATAGAGTGCACGGTCGTGTCGATCCCTTCGTTAAACTCCACGACCTTCACCATAAAATCCGCCACCACGGTCTTCCCTCCTGGCGCGCACTCGAAGAAGAGCTTGTAGATCCCAGGCGCGGGGAAAATATGGTGCACCGGTAAGTCCGGCCCGTAATACACTTGCTTGGCCGGCCCGCGCATCAGTTGCACCATCATCCGCGCCATGAGGTTGGGATCGCTGGTGTGGTCGCGCATCATCGCCATCATAGCCGCCATCTCCGGCGTGTAAGTATGTTGGTGACCGAAGTGGTCGCCATCGAGACGCCAGGACGCCATGTGCACCTCAGTTCCCAGATAGAGACTAAGGTCCGTCACCGGCATGCCATCCCGAGTCAGGTGGACCGCCAGTTCGGTGTCGTGCCCGACGACCGGCGGATCTGGCGAGGTCCGCAGTGACGCCTGGTATTGACCGAATGACTTCTCGCGGCGCAGGTCCTCTTCCGCCGCGCTCCGTGCACCTTCACCGCCGACGGCTACGGTAAATTGTTTGACCCAACTCCGATCCTTGTGGGTGAACTCGCTGGCAATGAGATATGCCCCTGGGTGAGGAAACACGTGGGGGTAGTGAAAGGTCGCGGCCGCAAGATCCTGTGGCGTCAACGGGAAAAAATCCTCGTGGTGAGTATGGGCGAAAGTCCGGAAATCACGGCTGACGATGAACGTATGCAGGATGCGCTCGTGCAATACCTGCAGATCGTGCACCGGCTGGTGCGTCGCCGTATCAGTCACCCGATAAGTCAGGGAAACCTCTTGGCCGGCGCGTGGCTGAGGAGGCTGGACAGAGAGTTCCAGGCGATAGGGACCGGAGGGCTGGCCGATGAGAACCGTTTCCTGCGATCCCCTACACCCCAGGAAAACGGCGGTCAGGGAGAGAAGCAGTACCAATTGCGGATTGCATGGCCAGCGGAAGATCCAGGCCGAAGCGGATTGCGGATTGTGAGCAGGAGAGTTCACGCGCTATTCCTACTGGCAGTGGAACGTTAGGTGTTACCTCGGTCTTACTCTGTCTCCCTCAGGCAAAAAATTAGCTTTTGTCAGGGGTTAGCCGTTTGTCAGGGTCGTTGCTTTTCTCCGCCCGTTCCTTTATAGGAGGTGAACACCTGTGTGGACGGATGGAGACCCCAGGGGAGAGGGGGCTCGTGTACTTATTGGTGGAGGATGAGAGTGATGTCAGTCGATCCACGGATGGTTCATCTCTATAGCTACTATCGCGACGCAGAGTTGCGTGGTGCAACGCTGCTGCTCAAACTCATCATGCGGGTAGAGGATAGTGAGGCCCAAGTCAAGCTCTCCAAGCATCTGGCCGACGAGACTCGCCACGCCTGGCTCTGGACCAAAAAAATTGCCAGCATGGGCGCTGCGCCGGTGCGCGTGTCCGATGGTTATCAAACTCGCATTGGTCAGGAAGTTGGCATTCCCAAAACCCTCGTCGACCTGTTCGCGCTCACGGTCGTGGTGGAGGAACGCGCGCAGCGCCGCTACCTCGAGCATGCCCGACGGCCGGACGTCGAGCCGGATACCCTGGAAATCCTCCACGAAGTCACCAAAGACGAGAAATGGCACATCGGCTGGATCACACACAAGCTGAAAGAAATGGCTGCGGCGAACGGTGGAGAAGAGAAAATGTTGGCGACCCTCGAACGTTACCGCGGGATCGACCGGCGGGTGGTCGCGGATCTGATTGCCAAAGAGCGTGAAGCGTTCGGGTTTTCTTTCTCTGACGCGCCGGATATGACTTTGTAGGTCTGCGTTCTGGCTGGTAGGACACACGCGAGAGTGGCGGCTGAAGACGTGGCCTCCTCGGTTGGAGGGACTGTGGCGCACCCTCTTCCCGCCGGTGATGCGCAGAAGCGGAGAAAAAAAATTATCCGCCCCGCGAGCGAGAAGAAGGGGGCGCTGGCGCGTTGCGAATACGTTCTCGTTCTCGGTCTCCTGTCTCTTTTCCGCCTCTTGCCCTTTTCCGTGGCATTCCGCATCGGTGAAGCAATTGGCTGGCTCTTCTATCGCTGTGACCGGCCTCACCGGCGGATCGGCTTGAAGAACCTAGCGCTCGCCTTTCCCCATAAGAGTGAGGCTGAACGCCAGCAGATCTTGCGTGAGAGCCTGCTCAACCTCGGTCGGCTTATGGCGGAGTTTTGTCATCTGCATACGCTGACCAGAGCTAATATCAGCGAGCGGGTACGTTTCGCTGACTTCGCGCAGTGGCAAGAGTTGCTCACAGGAGTGCAAAATACTGGCGCGTTGATTCTGACCGGGCACTTCGGCAACTGGGAGCTATTCGCCTATGCCCATGCCTGTTATGGGTTTCCGGTGCACATTATTCATCGCCGTCTGCGTAATGTGCTGATTGACGATCTGATCGTGTACGAGCGAGAACGCTGCGGCAACAAAGTGATCCGGAAAACCACGGCTGGCATCGAAGTTTTCCGTGCCATCCGGCACAAGGCAC
>JBGPOI010000372.1:0-5189 GCA_041487975.1 Binatia bacterium
GCAGCTTCCGCATACAACTCCTGCCAACCTGTCAAAGACGGGATAGTGAAGAAACAACCAACCATAGTCAGTAAGGCTCGTAAGGTCGTGGACTTCTTCATGATGTCCTCCCTGCTTTTTCCGTATTCCTTCTCTAGCAAGGAGTGCGCCGGAGACAGGGAGGAGGAAATCCTTTGAAAATCAATCGTTTTCCAGATCGAGGTCGACTGGCTGTCCCAGAAGCGAAACACACGCATTCTTTTCGCCGCAGAGATGGGACACGGATCCGAGAGAGGTGCAATTACGTGAGTTCGACCTCACTATAGGAGGAAGGCGGGGAGGGAAGCAAAATCCTGCGGATGAGAAGCGAGGGGTTCTTTTCTTGATAAGTACGGCGATTAAACCAGCCACCAGATCGACCAAGAAGTTGGTCATGTAGTGGTGGCGTGACAGGCGAATCTTAGAAAATGATCCGGATCAGGCCGGCAACCGCACGAAAGGGCAGAGCAATGATTTCGCCGATGACGTTCACAGTACCACTTAATATACCACCACTAGACCCTTCCGGGGTTTCCGTCGTTTTGATAGTGGTCTCTTTTTCCACCACAGTTGGCTCTCCTGGTCGGTACGTGCTCGTCTCTGTTCTGACTGTCTTGGTGTTACTCGCGCATCCAGCACCAACGACTACGAACAAAAACACGGCAAGAAACAGGTTCAGGCTTTTACGCATAATTTCCTCCTGTCCGTATCCTGCTCTTTCAGCGAGCGAGAAGGCCAAGGAGGCCGATCGCAATGAGGTATAGCGCCACGATGAGGTTCAGCAGCCTCGGCATGATAAGAATCAGTATCCCCGCGACTAGCGCAGCCAGAGGTGCTAACGGAAGATACATAGATAACCTCCGTTTCTACGGATCTCAATTGCAGATCGGCGCAGGTTTCCTGCGCTCGGGGTGGGCACTATGGCTCTCTCGTTAGTCACGGTATCTCCTTCTGTCCTCTTTGTCCTTCTGATCACCAACGAGAGCCCCACCAACTGCGCCGGCCGCGCCGCCAATGAGCGCCCCGGTTCCAGGCGCACCGGTGATTGCCCCGATGAGCGCTCCACCCGCCGCACCGGCTCCACCACCGATCAAAGCACCTTTCTCTCGGTGACTCAATGGCTGTGAACAGGCCCCGAGGACGAGTGTCACAGCGAGCGCTGCGATACCGCCTGACATGTTCTGCTTTGTGATCATCTCACACCTCCCGAGAATACCTCGCGTTCAACGACGCAATCTTTACTAGTGAGGTGAGCAACCGATGTGCCAGAGGAGAAGGAGCAAAAGAAAGGTCCACCAATCAGCTTTTTCACGACCTTCTGCTGGCTAAGTGTCCCAAAAGGAGGAGAAAACCGTCTAGAGAACGGTAAAGAGCGCAAGGATGAGGGGCGACAAAAGGGCAAGCGGGCCCCGCTGCCGCTCAGCGGGGCATGGGCTCTCTGCAAATCAGATAATCACAATGTCCGTAGGAGGCACGATCCCTCACCGTCTCAACAGAATCGCGACGCACTGCTGCACAGCCGTCTCGGCTTTTTCGCGCAGCACCGTGTCACTGTTATTGCTGATCGGGTGGGTAATCACGGCAAACGGGTACTCAGGCATTCCTGACACCTGAGCCATGACTTTGGCCGTCTGCACGAATCGGTCAGTAATAATTGCCGTCGCGGGAACACCAGCCTTCTCGGCCGAGATGGCGTCGTGCAAACTGCACGACGAACAGCTCCCTCAATCACCGACCGCTGAGATAACGGCATCACACCCTTTCATCTCAGCCACCACCGCCGCCGGCGCCGGCCGGCTTGCATCAGGCTTTTTCAGGCGCACGACGGCTTTCACGCCGTGCTGCCCCCGCAGGATTTCCTCGACATGATCGAGCAACTGCTGGACGTTGATTTTACTGTTGTCCAACAGGCCGACCGTGCGGCCCGCGAGCGAGGTGAGACCGGCAACACGGTCTGTCGTCGCGATCTCTTCACCAAACGTTGGGTCAAGAACGCGGATGGTCATGTCCCTTTTCTCCTTTCCCCTGATGCCTTCGCAGATCATCTCTTGGGCAATACCGGTGTAGGGCTAAGAACCCGCAATCGTCCTCGTCACCGCATGTGAGCGCGGCCCTAACCAGGGCGGAATGATCGCGGCAAACCCACCGGCCGGACCGCCTGCCGCAACCACCAGGAGATCCTCCGGCGAGCGCAGCGCGGTAAATTCCTGGTCTGGCCCACCGCTGCGCGCCACGACATTTTTTTTACCAACCGTCGCCCACTCGCGCCGGAACACCCGGGCTGAGCGGTAGATATATTCGCGGATATCCTTTTTCTGCCAGCCCGCAGCTACGAGCAGTTCCCGCAACTGCTTGGGAATGACCAGTGCATAGTTCCCCGGCCAGATCGAGTAGGTCAACATGTTATGGCGAATCTCGGCAGCAAAGGTCTCACAGATCTCCTCGGGATCGTGAGTCCATTCATTCATCACCTGGCGTGGAGCTTCACAGGCCATCACGGTCACACCGGAGGCGCCAGGTGAAACACTGCGCTCCTGCGCTAGTGGCGTCCAGGGACTATCCTCTTCGTCCTCCGCGATACAGAAGGTAAACTTGCCCCCGTGCCCCAGAGTCGAGCGGTCGAGTTGGCCAGGAACGCAACCAAGTATGTTGATGAGCACCAGGCGCACAGCGCGGCCGATAGTGGCGTTGGCGCGGTGGCCCGGCCCAAAGACGCCGTGTGTAGCGTTCAGGTCGATGGCAGTTCGTACTGGACCATTGACGACAATGAACTGCGCACTCCCGCCGGTGCTGGCGGTACTGCCATGGAAATTAAAATCCTCGTCACACATGGCTCGTAGGGTCGCCACGACAACCGGCATGTAAGTCGGCAGGCAGCCGGCCATGACGGCATTGATCGCCACCTTTTCCGCAGTGATCGACCGTTGGCGAACGGTTTCCACCCCAATCACGTCCGCCGGTGTCAGACCAGCCGCGTCCAGGCAGTCCCGTACCCGCTCTTCGGTCGGCGGCACGATCGGCAGACCGTCAGTCCAGCCCTTCTGCTGATAGAGTTCATTGGCATCCAGCGCGTCGGCCAGTTCGTACACCGCTGACCGCAATGCGTGTTGGGCGAGAGTCATCTGGCGTATTCCCTCCCTGAGTTTCTTTCTTCTCTAGCGGAGAAGCGCCCTTCGCGCCAGTCCGAAGCTCGTTGAACCCAGAAAGGTGATCGGTTAGGATTGCGGCCCTATTCTCAGGCGGGTCGAAGGAGGTTTTTATGGGACGCTTACGTCAAGTATCAAAGGCAGAAGCAACGCCGGAAGTATTGGAGATTTATCGTCAGTTCTTTGGCGAGCGCGACCCGGTGGCCGAACCAGGAACCGCCACTGGAACTCCAGGTGACTACTGGACGACCTTGGCGTTGGCTCCCGATCTGTTGCTCATGGCCCGCAACTCCCTCATGGCCCTCTTACAGCCGGGACGCAAATTGGATGCGAAGCTGCGGGAGCTCACCATCATACGGACCGGCATCGTCGGCGATTCCCGCTTTGAGTACTCTCAGCACCTGAAGGTCGCCCGCATGGTGGGCGTGCCCGAGGAGAAGCTCGCTGCGATCAAAGGCTGGACGACGAGCGACCTGTTCACTCCCGTAGAACGCGCGGTGATGGCGGCCACCGACGAAATCCTCTCGCGGAATTTGGTGGAAGATGAAACCTTCGCCGCCTTGCAGAAACACCTCTCGGATGCGGAGGTCCTGGAGCTGTTTGTCGTGATCGGCCTGTGGCGCATGCACGGCCTGATCGTCCGCGCGCTGCACCTGGAATATGACAATGACACCACCGCTCGGATGCAGGAGGTGCCAGCGCCGGCGGCGCAGAAATAATACCCTGAGATCAGACTGCGAAAAACGGCAATGTCTGTCGGTTTCATCAGGCAGTCAAATTGAGGTAGCCGGCGCGCGATAGGAACTGAATCATGGCTATTGTGTCCGTCGACTTGGCGTACCAAACGTGGAGCGACATCGGGATCGTGGTTCTATACCGTGAGCCGACAGGTATTGCCGTTGAAGCAGTCAGATCGCATTACCAGGACAAATCGTCGCCAACACCCTGCGCGATAGCCACGGCACTGGTGGAGCTGTGCGCTCGGGTCAACTCCCCCTTTCTCCTCATCGATGGGCCGCAGGCATGGAAGGACCCGAACAACGGGCTGCGCCACTCGCGGCTGTGCGAGCGGATACTCAACACACCGGCCAAGACCGGCCTCCCTGGGTGCGTGAAGCCGGCCAATTACACCTCGTTTGTATCGTTCGCTATTACCGTCTTCGACAGCCTTGATAACCTAGGGTGTCTACGGCTCGGACACCCTAAGGCCCCGATATCGTCACAATGCATAGCTGTAGAGTCGTTCCCGTTCAGTGCCTGGCGGTCGCTGGGCATCAAGCCTCTTCCAGCAAAGGCGAAGGCCCGGTTACAAGATCTAGAAACGTGTCTCAAGAACCTTTCCTTAGCATTTCCACTTCAGATCGGCTGCACGCTTACCCATGACGAGATCCAAGCCTTAGTCGCTGGCCTGGGAGGACTAGCGCTCGAAGCAAGCAACCATAACTCGTACACGACTGCAGGGTGTGCACCTTTTGTCATTGATGGCATCTGGCGCGAAGGATTCATAGTGAATCCGATAGTCACGGCCGCAGCGCCGGCTAACAAGTAAAGTAGGGTGGGCAAAAGCGCAGCGTTGCCCACCAATCAGAGCTTCGTTCACGCCCTTTATACCGGGCGTTAGCCCGCACTTGTGATCCATGTCAGATCTGACATAGAATTAGTTTGGTGCCTACGTTACCTGACAAGCCTCTCGTTTGGCTCCAGGGAGAGGTCAAGACCCCGCCCTTCTCACAGGAGGCACGCGTGGAGGCAGGATTCCTCTTGAGGAAACTCTAACAAGGGGAAACGCTCGCCCTCCCATACTCCAGGCCGATGCCATCGCTTGGGAGGCGCTGCCACGAACTCAGAATCGCAGACCAGAGCCATACGTGGCGAATCATCTATCGAATAGATCCTGACGCAATCATCATTACTGAGGTGTTCAGTAAGAAAACTCAGAAAACCCCACTAGAGGTTATCGAGACGAGCCAGAAGCGGTTGAAAACATATGATGACCTTGTACGGAGTCGAAAATGAAACCAGAGA
>JBGPOI010000373.1:0-5178 GCA_041487975.1 Binatia bacterium
GCGGTCGCCCCTTGGCGCAGGCAGAATTCCGTCCCTACCGCTACGGCGCCGTTCAGTCCGCGCGGATATTCTTCGTCAACGGCGAACGCGCCGAGTTGACGGGTCAGCGCCAGCAGTGTGGGATCAGAGGTTACCACGGCGACCCTGTCCACGATGGATGCGCGCAGTACGTTGGTCAGCACATCAGTCAACATTGCGCGTGACACCGCGTGCCGGGCCGTGTCGGAGAGGAGTGGGGACAAGCGGGTTTTTCCCCCGGCCAAAGCTTTGACAGGGACGAGGGCAAAGTTCACAGCAGCCCATACTGGCGAAATTCGCCTTGCGGAACAAGGGGGAATATGGTTTAGATAGAAGCAACACTACCCTGGGGAGGAATTCACCGATGAGAGAGGTTGCCATTATTGGTGCGGGCATGACCCGCTTCGCTAAACATCTGGATCGCAGCATGAAAGATCTCGCGCGCGAGGCGATCGAGGGCGCACTCAATAGTTCGAGCGTAGAGAAGAGCGCGCTCGAAGCCGTGGCCGTGGGCAACGCCATGGCCGGCCTGATTACCGGCCAAGAGTGCATTCGTGGGCAAGTGGTCCTGCGCGAGATGGGGATCGGCGGTATTCCCGTCATCAACACCGAGAACGCCTGCGCCAGCGCGGCGACCGCTTTTCACCTTGCCTGGCTCTACGTTGCTTCAGGCATGTACGACGTGGTGATGGCCGTCGGCATGGAAAAACTCTTCCATGAAGACAAGAAGCGCTCATTCGAGGCGATCGGCAGCGCCATCGATGTCGAGCTGATGCAGCAGACCCTGGAGAAGATGAAGACCGCAGTCAAAGAAAAAGGCGAAGATGGTGGCGCGGGCAAGTCGCGCAGCATGTTCATGGACTTCTATGCCGAGTTCGCGCGTGATCACATGCGCAAGTACGGTACCACTAAAGAACAGTTCGCCAAGATCGCGGCCAAGAACCACACTCACGGCAGCCTCAACCCGCACGCCCAGTTCCAGACCCCACGGACAATGGAAGACGTGCTCGCCTCTCCGATGATTGCCGAGCCGCTCACCCGCATGATGTGCTCGCCGATCGGTGACGGCGCGGCGGCGGTGATTCTCACCAGCGCCGAGAACGCCAAGAAGTTCACCACCAAGCCCGTTTATGTGAAAGCTTCAGTGCTGGGCTCGGGCAAGGACCGCAACCCGGGTGATCCTGGCGTGACCGAACGCATCGCCAAGAAAGCCTACGAAGTGGCTGGCCTCGGTCCAGAAGACCTGCATGTCGCCGAGGTCCACGATGCTTCCTCCCCGGCCGAATTGATCATTTACGAAGAGCTAGGCCTATGTCAGCACGGTGAGGGTGGCCGCCTGATCGATGAAGGCGTCACTGCTCTGGGCGGCCGTACCCCGGTGAATCCCAGTGGTGGACTGCTGGCGAAGGGGCATCCGGTGGGTGCCACCGGCGTGGCGCAGATTGCCGAAATCTTCTGGCAGTTGCGCGGCGAGGCCGGCAAGCGTCAGGTCGAAGGTGCGAGGGTTGGCTTGACCGAGAACGGCGGCGGCATGGTACGCGGCGAGGCCGCGGCGCTGGCGGTTCACATCCTCACGGTTTAGCGATTAACAGTCAGCGATCTGCTTCTGACAAACAGAAACGGAGAACCGGAGAGGGGGAGAACCGGAGAGATAGCTTCAACCCCTCGATTCTCCGATTCTCCGATTCTCCGTTTCCCCGGCTCCTGATTTTTTCATTCATGCGTATCGTCTCCGGCTCGGCTGGCGGGCTGCACCTCAAGGTCCCCAAAGGGTACAAGGTACGGCCCACCGCCGACCAGGTCAAAGAAGCCATTTTCAACATCCTCACTAGCCGGTTTCCCCTCACCGACATTGCGATCCTCGACCTGTTTGCCGGCACCGGTGCGCTCGGCATTGAAGCCCTGAGCCGAGGCGCCCGTTCCGCCGTGTTCGTTGATGCCAGCCCTGAAGCCCAGCGAGTAATCCAAACGAATTTGAATGCCACTGGCTTGCGCCGTCAGGGCCGCGTCATCCGGGCCTATGTGGCCAAAGGCATCAAAGTCGTCGAGGAACAAGGACTTCGCTTCGGCGGCGTCTTTCTCGACCCGCCCTACGACGAGGGATGGGTGGATAAAACCTTGCGGCCGTTAGCGCGCAGTACTATTCTCGTGCCCGGTGCGTGGGTCGTGGTTGAACACAGTCAACAGGAGGAAGGAGCCGAGAGCTATTCGCTCTTGGCCTTGACGGACCGCCGCCGTTACGGCACAACCGGGGTGTCTTTCTATCAGCATCAAGGCGAGGAGGCCGCGTGAACCGCCGGGCGATTTATCCTGGGTCGTTTGACCCACCCACCTACGGGCACATCGACATTATTCGCCGTAGTTTGCAGATCGTCGATGAAGTCGTCGTCGCGGTCGTCTACAATCCACAGAAAGATAGTTTCCTGTTCAGTCCGCAGGAACGGAGCGACATGTTCCGCGAGGAACTTGCCGACGTCGGCGACCGCGTGCTGTATGATAGTTTTCATGGCCTGCTCGTCGATTATGTTGAGAAGAAACAGGCGAACATCATCATCCGCGGTCTGCGCGCGGTCTCGGACTTCGACTACGAATTTCAGATGGCGCTGATGAACCGGCGCATGAAGCCACAGATCGAGACGATTTTTCTGATGACGGGTGCGGCGCACTTCTACACGGCCGCACGACTGATCAAAGAGATTGCCGCTCTGGACGGCAATGTGGACGGTTTGGTGCCGCCGCACGTCGTGAAACGCCTGAAGGAGAAGTTCGCCAAGAAGACGTAAAGACTGCCCTTTCCTGCAAATCCCTTCGCAGGTAGGGGCACGGCATGCCGTGCCCCTACGCATTTTAGGAGCCCTATGAATCTCGCCAAGCGTTTGCAGCTCATCAAGCCTTCCCCCACTCTGATGGTTACCGTCCAGGTTGCGGCGTTGCGCCGTCAGGGGATCGAGGTGATCGACTTCGGCGCTGGAGAGCCGGACTTCGACACTCCCGAGCATATCAAGGAGGCAGCCATCGCGGCCCTGAAACAAGGCAAGACCAAATACACACCGGTCGGTGGCACCGCTGAACTCAAGGAGGCGATTCTCACGAAGCTGCAACGTGATAATAACCTGACCTACTCCATGCAGGAGGTTACGGCCAACTGTGGTGGTAAGCATACCCTGTTCAATGCTTTTCACGCATTGTTCGGCGAGGGAGACGAGGTGCTGATCCCCGCGCCGTATTGGGTAAGCTACTCTGACATGGTGATCCTCACTGGTGGCCAGCCGAAGTTGTTGTCCACTAGTGAAGAGACCGGCTTCAAAATCACCGCCGCCCAATTACAGAAAGCCATTGGCCCGCAGAGCAAGGCGCTCTTGTTGAACAGTCCGTCGAACCCCACCGGTGCGGCGTACACCGAAGATGAGTTGCGCCAGATCGCTGAGGTCGTTGAGCGCAGCAATCTGTTGGTGATCTCGGACGACGTCTACGAGAAATTCCTCTACGACTCTCCCTGCTGCGCCCACATCCTGGCGCTCAAGCCACATCTGCGCGACCGAGTCTTGATCGCCAACTCGTTGTCCAAGACCTACGCCATGACCGGCTGGCGGTTGGGCTATGCTGCGGGGCCGCGCGAGGTGATCTCGGCAATTGAAACCTTGCAAAGCCAGAGCACATCAAACCCTAGCTCGATCACCCAGGCGGCGGGGGTGGCCGCGCTGACCGGCACCCAGGAATCGGTTGGCATCATGGCTAAAGAGTTTGCCAAGCGGCGCAACTACGTGGTGCAGCGGTTACGGTCAATGTCGGGAATTTCCTGTACGTTGCCGGAAGGTGCGTTTTACGTCTTTCCACGCGTGTCGGCGTATTTCGGCGCGCGGTGGCAAGACAAGACCATTACCTCGGCGATGGACCTGTCGCTCTATCTGCTGCAAGAAGCCAAAGTCGCGCTCGTGGCGGGTGAAGGATTTGGGTCAGCCAACCACGTCCGCATCTCTTACGCTACTTCCATGCAGAATCTGGAGCAGGGGCTCGAGCAGATTGAAGCGGCGCTGAAGCGGCTGGGCAGTTTGTAGCACTCCTTCCTAGCATGTGTAGGGGCACAGGCGCGCCGTGCCCCTACGGAGTTTGCTCGGGTGCCTCCCAGAGAAGCCGCGTATCAATTCGTCCCAGGTTCCATTCCGGCCAACTCGCGCACGACTGTAATCAGAGCGCCCCAATCCAAATCACCGCGTCCTTTTGCCAGAGCGGCCCGCAGGTGGCCGTGCGCTACATCGGCTAGCGGCAGGGGCGCGTTCACCTGGTCAGCGAGTTTGCGCATCAAGCTCACATCTTTCAATCCCAGTTGCAGACCGAATCCCGGAGGCGTGAACTCGCTGCGAGCCATGCGAGTGCCGTAGCCCTGAAACAGCGGCACGGGCAACAGTGCCTTGACGACCTCGAGAACAGTTTCGACTTTGAGCCCGGCTTTTTCCGCCAGGGTGAAAGCTTCACTGAGGGTCTCGATGGCGGAGATGACAAAGAAGTTGCCGACCAGTTTCAGGACATTGGCCAGATGCGGCTCCGTGCCGACCACGATCACTCCTTGTCCCATCGCGTTAAACAGCGGCCAACAACGTTCGATCACCTCAGCCGGACCGGCCGGGCAGATCCATAGCTTGGCAGCAGCGGCCGCCTCGGGCCGGCCAAAAACTGGCGCGGCGAGAAAATATGCTCCGCGTTCGTGGTAGAGTTGGGTAAGATTTTTTGCGGTGTCAGGCGACACCGTGCTCATATCGACATGAACGCCATTTAGGGCGAGCCCGACGAGGATTCCTTGTTCTCCTAAGGCTACACCTTGTAGTGCGGCATCATCGGCCAGCATGCTGATAACGACTTCCGCTCGCTCCGCCACGGCGCGCGGGGAAAGGGCCCAAGTCGCGCCCTGCGCAAGCAATCCGTCGGCCCGTGCCTTGGTGCGATTAAAGACGTGTAGAGAGTGACCTGCCTTAAGCAGATTGTGCGCCATGGGCAGGCCCATGTTCCCCAGGCCGATAAAGCCGATTTGCATGGTCATCCTCCTACCGGTCCAGTCTACTTTGACTTTCAGGACCTGTCATTCTGAGGCCGCAGGCCGAAGAATCTCTTTTCTTCCTCATCACCAAATTTCACGTAGGTCCAAAGTAAAGCCAGAAAGGA
>JBGPOI010000374.1:0-5160 GCA_041487975.1 Binatia bacterium
AACAAGGGGTGATCTGAAACGGGAGAGGCACTTACACCATCACCCATTCCAGCAGGAAATTTTTGAGAGCTAGGACGAGCCTTCTCAATCTCCCACCGAATCTTGCCAACGCCGGGGCAAGAAGAGTAGATAGAAGAGAGCAGTCTCTCCACGCCGAGCGGCAATAACCACAAAAGGAGGTGCTGTTCAGTTGAGCAGGGCTTGCTCAGCCTGCCACGGTTCCTTACCCTGCCATCCATGACTTCCGTACCGCTCGGCCCGAGGTTGCCCGCGATCTTGCAGCTCTTGAACTGGATCTACCGGCCGATTCCGTTCATGGAGGCGTGCGCGCGCCGCTATGGCGACTGCTTCACGATACACTTCCCGGGCAACCCACCGATCGTGTTTTTCAGTGACCCCGAGGCGGTGAAGGAAATCTTCACCGGCGACCCAGAAAAGCTCCCCGCCGGAGAAACGCGTGCGATCCTTAGGCCCCTGGTCGGGCAGCACTCGTTGCTCCTGCTCGACGGCGCGCGGCATAAGCACCAGCGACGGCTGATGATGCCGCCGTTCCATGGCGAGCGCATGCAGGCCTATGGCGAGGTGATGCGTGCGATCACCGACCGCGTCATCGAGAGTTGGCCCATAGGACGCCCTTTTCCTCTTCAGTCACAGATGCAAGAGATCACACTCGATGTTATCCTCCAGACCGTCTACGGGATTGACGAGGACGCTGACCTTGCACGGCTGCGCGACCGCCTGATGGAACTCCTCTCCCTTGGCGCCAATCCCCTGAACCTGCTTCCCTGGCTACAATCCATTCTCGGCCCGTTCACCGGGCGGCGACGCATCGAGCAACTCATGCGCGAAGTGGACGAGATCTTGTACACGCAGATTGCCCGGCGTCGGGCGGAGGGTGGCGCCGGACGCGAGGACGTGCTGGCGATGCTCATCGAGGCGCGCGACGAGGCGGGTCAGCCAATGAGCGACGTTGAACTGCGTGACGAGATGATTACCCTCCTCGTGGCCGGGCACGAAACGACCGCCACTTCTCTGGCGTGGGCGTTCCACCTCATCCTGCAGCGTCCCGACGTTCGCGAAAAGCTCCATACGGAACTGCGCAAAGTCGCCGGCTCCAGCCCTATCGCACCGCAGCATGTCGCTAAACTCGAATACCTAGACGCCACCATCAAAGAAACGCAGCGGCTGAACCCCATCCTCCCGCTCGTGGGACGCCGACTCCATGAGCCCATGCACATCGGCGGGCGCGACCTGCCCGCCGGCGTCGTCGTCGCGCCATGCATCTATCTCACCCACCGCCGGCCGGACCTCTGGCCCAACCCCGAACAGTTCGATCCCGACCGCTTTCTCGGCAAGCGACCGAGCCCCTACGAATTCTTTCCCTTTGGCGGCGGCGTGCGCCACTGTCTCGGCGCAGCGTTTGCGATCTACGAGATGAAGATCGTGCTGGCGCAGGTGCTGTCCCGGGTCGTGCTGCGTCCAGCGCCGGGACACACAGTCCGTGTGGTGCGGCGTGGCATTACCTTCGCACCGTCCGCGGGTTTGCCGGTGATCCTCGAATCGCACGCGACCTGATACGAAGTTGTGTTCCGTGAGGTCCTGGCAGCCCGCTCAGTACGGGTTGAACTGCAACTTGGTATGACGTGACCCGTTAGTGTCGCCCGCAGACCTCGGGCCGATCATCGCCCTCTTGTCATAGGCTCCCAGCGCAGCTGGCCCTTTTGCCGGATCAGTGTGCGCCCGGCTTCGACCAATTGCGGAAGGCGAACAGGGATAGTCCCTCTGAGAGGCAACCGGTCACTCCTCCTCGGTCGTTCGCCCCAAGGCAGAAGCTGCGTCTTCAAGCAGCCGGAGCTGATGGAGGAGGTGGCGACGTATACGCTTGTTCCCGGTGTGCAGGAGACGCAACAGCCGCTGCACCGCTTCGTTCTCGGCCTTTCCGAGTGGCGCCTCCGCCACCATCCCGGCTCCGGCCCGTTCTCCCGAAAGACTTTCCTGCCGCCCTTCCACCTCAATCCCGTAATTCCTCCACTCTTGAGGAGCGGCATTAATCTCTCCGAGAAACCACACCACGACCTCGACCGAGGGGAAGTGCTTCCCACTCTCAACCTCGCTCAAGGTGCTACGGCCAATACTAAGCAAGCGGGCGAGTTCGCCCTGCGTGATCCCGCGCTGCTGGCGAAGTTCCCGTAGCCACCGGCCAAAGATCTGCTTATCAATCACGTCGATCTACCGATATTTGTTGACAGAGGTCGAAAATTCGACTACACCATCCACGGCACGAGTATGCCGCCCTCCCCTCTCAGCCACACATTTTGTCTCAGGGAGCGGTAGAGGCAGCAGTGGAGGATACACGAGTAGCCGGTGTAGTTATCTGACCTGGACGCACTCGTCAACTGCGGTGACAGGAGAACAGGAGCAAGCAATGTGCCCCCCATTCCCGCAAATCCTGGCTGCCCTCTTTGAGGCTGCTCCCTTTGGCGTCTTTGCCATTGATCAAGAGGGAGTCATCGTCTACGTCAACCCGCGCCAGTGCGAAAGTTCCCAGCTGCAGCGGGAAGACTTCATAGGCAAGCACTACCGTACCTCTTTTTATCCTACTCTGGAGAGCCAGGGGCTTCTCCCTTTCTATGACCGCCTGCAGCAGGAGGGAGTTCCCTTTGAGGTCACTCTGCCCCATTATCGGCGCTACAGCGATGGCACCCTCATGGCCTTTAGCATGCGGGGTTATAAGCACGAGGGCTACACCCTACTCTTCACCACCATTGAAAAAGCCCTGGCAGCCCAACAGGCCCGTTATCAACAGCTCTTTGAGCATGCCCACGATGGCATCTTTATCCTGGACCGTCAGGCCCGCTTTGTCGAGGTCAATCAGCAGTTTGCCGAGATGACCGGCCTGTCGCGGGAAGAGATCCTGGGCAAGACCACTGAACTCTTCCTGCCCGGCGGCTTTGTTCAGTCGCTGGCGCGACTGGAGCAGATCATACGCGAAGGCAAACTCGGCCCCTACGCACTGGAGGTCACCACGCCGCTGGGCATAAAGGTATTCTCTCTCAACGCCTTTGCCCTCTATGAGGGGGAGATTCCCGTGGGGGTGATGAACATTGCGCGAGATGTGACTGCTGAGCGCAGGCAGAAACGGGAGCAGGAAGCGCTGTATGCGCTGGCCCATGATTTCGTCCGTCTGACCGATACGCGCGCTGTCGGTCAGAGTCTCTTTACTCACACGCAGGAATTGCTCGCCACCGAACACGGCTGGCTCCTGCTGCTGAACGAGGCCGGCACGGAGCTGTCGGCCGTTGCGGTTGGCAGCCCCTACGCAGCGACCTGGCTCCAGGAGGAGGAACATCTGTCGCTCGACGAGCCAGCCCCGGCCACTGTGGCCCTGCGGGAACGGCGGATCGTCACCATCCCTGATCTCGCCCAAAGTCCTCTGGCCAGCCCGCGCGTGCGCGCTACGTATGCAGTAGTCACCACGGTTGTGGCAGTCCCCCTCTATCACGGGGAGCAGATGATCGGCAGCTTTGTAGTCGGCTGGGAGACGCGGCGCGATTTGTCCGCGCAGGAACTCGCCCTGCTAGAGCTGTTGGCCAATGAGGCGGCGCTCGCCCTGGTGCGGGTGCGGCTGACCGAGCAGTTGCAAGCCAGTGAGGCGCGCTACCGCACCCTCTTCGAGAATGCCAACGATGCCCTCGTGTCCGCCACCCTGGATGGGACGGTCACGGCGGTGAACCGGGGGCTGGAGGTAATGCTCGGTTGGTCGCGGCAGGAATTGATCGGGCGCCATTACCGCAAGTTCGTCACTCCTGCCACCCTTGCACTGTCAGAAGAGCATACACGTCGGGCGCTGGCCGGTGAGAAACTGCCCCCGATTTTTGAGGTGGAAATGATGCGCAAGGATGGCAGTGTGGTGCCAATCGAAAGCCGCACCCGCTTTATCCGCGACAAAGAGGGCAAGCCTATCGGCTATCAGGGCATCTACCGCGACATTACTGCCAGAAAAGCCCTGGAACGGCAGCGAGCCGAGCTTCTCGCCATGCTGACTCACGACATGAGAAACCCCCTGACGGCTATCCTCGGCTATTTGGACATACTCTCGGAAGAAACTGAGGGGAGACGCTCAGCGGGTGAGGATGACATCTTACGGCGGCTCAAAGACAACGCGCTCACAATTCACTCGCTCATTGCGAATTACCTGGATCTTATCAAGGTCGAGGCTGGCAAGTTGGTCCTGCAAAAGACCCCGCAAGCCCTGGGCAGTATCCTCCGGCGAGTAGGAGAACAGTACGACGCCCTCGCACGGCGCCGTCACCTCACCATGACTTTGGAACTTCCCGCCCAGGAGTTACCGCTAATCGCGGGAGATGCACTCGCCTTGGAGCGGGTATTCGCCAACCTCGTGCATAACGCCCTCAAGTTTACGCCAGCGACCGGACAGGTCGTTGTCTCTGTTCGCCAGCGAACGGACGGTACCGGAGGGGTTGTGGTCGAGGTGCGCGATACTGGACCAGGCATTGCTCCGGAGGAACTCCCATCTCTTTTTGTGAAATACCATCGGACTGCTGCCACGCGACACCAGGAGGGAACCGGGCTAGGATTGTTTATTGTCAAGACGCTAGTCGAAGCCCAGGGCGGCCAAGTGGAAGTGGAAAGCAGGCCGGGACAAGGAACCTGCTTCCGGATACTCTTGCCTGCGGTCTCCTTGCTGTGACCCCAGCTTAGGCCGCTCCCGTGCTTGCATTTCCCCATATGCCCGGCAAGGGGGATGATCGCCAATGCTGACGAGCTGAAAATCCACACCGGAATCGCGTGCAACAGCTCTAGAGCAGTTCTCGATTGAATGAGTCTTAGTGGTGCAGGCATCTTGCCTGCATGGTTGGCAACGCGGCCAAGATGGCCGCGCCACCAGGGCACAGAGGGGCACATCCGAGTGAGAACCGCTGCAGACTGACCCTCATCCTCTTGTCATAGGCTCCCAGCGCATCTGGTCCTTTTGCCGGATCAGTTTGCGCCCGGCTTCGGACATGAGCACTTCCTCATCCTCGCTCCGCGTGCCGATGTCCAGATCACGCTTGTTGTTTGACAAATACCGCTTCCGAGGTGTAGCAAGACACTGAGGAGGGCAAGAGATGCCATCCCCCAAATCTGACCCAAAGTTAG
>JBGPOI010000375.1:0-5154 GCA_041487975.1 Binatia bacterium
TTGAGTGTGGTGGCGGTTGTTTGCCATCTGCTTGAGCATGTTCCGGCATTGTGGAAGCTGCTCGATCCTCACGCAAAACTCAATCTGGAGGCGGCTTTATAAATGTGTCCAGACTTCAGCACGGAGCCTGGTTCCGGCAAGTGAGCTATCAGCACAGCGCGACGTTGAACGTGGACTTGCCGCGAGAGGACGCGCATCCAGGCAGACGGCTGCTCCTGGTAGTGTCGGGGGAGGCTGCGAGCAGCGAGAGTTTCTCTGCGCTGCGGACCACGTTGGCAGAAGCGGGATTCGCGGTGCTCGGACTGGAGGAGACCCAAGAGTTCCAAGCACAGGCCGAGCAAGCGCAAGACCTGACGCGCGCTGCCTTCAGAGCGTGGGCGCGGGCACGGTTTGCCACGGACCTGCTGGCCACGGCGCGCGTGCAGCAGAGCAGCCGGGAGGTGTCTGGGCAGGAATTGAGCGACCCCAGTGTCCGAGAGGCGGTCAAAAGGATGGTGCGCGCCGCGGTGCGCCTTGAGATCGAGATCCTCAATCTGCGCTCCGGG
Organism: Binatia bacterium; assembly: GCA_041487975.1. Lineage (GTDB taxonomy): Bacteria > Desulfobacterota > Binatia > Bin18 > Bin18 > JACQEL01. The sequence continues at coordinate 546 of JBGPOI010000375.1, forward strand.
CGCCCGGTGGCAACCGTCTTCGGCGAAGGCGTCGACTTGGCTGCGGACCAGACCAGAAGCAGGCAGCGAGCGTTTGGGCGCGCGGCGACGGATGTGGCAACAAAGCTGCACCAGCAGCTCCCTGGATAATGTTGTGAGGTATGTGTGATGGCAGCACGCGTGAGAGGAGGGATGAGCGTCCCCTTATGGTTCTCCACCGTTCTTGCGGCTGGGTGGCTCTTGTGTGTCCCCACGCGCGTCCTCGCAGCCCAGGAGCTACGAGCGGGTATCGAAGACCTGGCCACACAGATCATCACGGCGGTGCCCGAGGGCGGGCCTCTACGGATCGCGGTGGCGGACTTCCTGGATCTGCAAAACGCTCCCAGCAATTTGGGCCGCTATGTGGCCAATCGGTTGACCACCCGTCTGGCGCAGAACCCGAAGTTTTCCGTCATCGAGCGCCAGCGGCTGGAGCAGGTGTTGAACGAACTCAAGTTCGGCACCTCGGATTTGGTGGACCCGACGAAAGCCAAGCAATTGGGGCGGATGGTGGGAGTAGAGGCGCTAGTGGTGGGCACGGTTTCCGATCTGGGGCGCCAGGTGGATATCGATGCCCGGGTGATCGAGCTCGACACGGGCCGCATGCTGCGCAGCGCCACCGTCACTATCAGCAAGGATCAGATGGTGGCCCAACTCCTCGGGCAGAGTCCGGAAATCCCGCCGACCGGGTCTTCCTCAGAACCGCCTCCCAGCGCACGACCCAGCCCGCGGCCCCCTGCACCCCCGCGGGTGATCCAAGTCCAGGAGTTTCCCCAGTTCCGAGTGGAAGTCGAGCGGGTGCAGGCCACGAGTGACGGGACAGTCCTGGTGTTTGTGGCGTATGTCAATACGACGCAGGAACCGCTGGTGCTCGGGTTATGTTGGGAGAGAGGCGCCGCCACCACCTTCGTGCTCGACGCGGGGGGGGCGCGCTACCTCTACCAGCAGAGCAGTGGGATCGGGGACGTGTGCAGCCTCTACGGCGAGAAAAAAGCGTTGAGCGTTGGCCCTGGCGGCAGAGCCGCCGCCGTGTTTACCTTTCGGCGGGTGAGTGGACCGGAAGACACGGCCAAGAGCTTTTCGTTCATCAGCGAGCACGTGATCGTGCAAAGCGATACCGAACGCCGCTATCGCGTGCTGTCAAGGCAGAGTATTGCCCTGCGGGATATCGTGGCGCAGTAGGGAAACACATCTGCGGTAGGCAGACAAAGGGGAATCGGTATGAATTGGGTCTTCTTATTCGTCGGAGTTGTGGGCTTCCTGGGGTGCGGCGCGGCCTTCTTCTACGGCCTCAGCCGTATACGAGGGATTGCAGGACCCGAACCGTCACAGGAGAGGGGAGGAGCACCACCGGGACGAGCCACGCTGGCGGATTTCGGCGATGATCTCCTGGCGCAGAAATTAGCCCGGCTGCACAGCCAGCCTGCGTTCTATGACCGTTGCATCGACGGGCTGGGTGCGCGCTTGACCTTCTGGCAGTTCAGAGGGCTGGTCGCCGCCTGGCGGCGCTTCTTTAGCGACGCGACCGAGGCGGCGGGGACACAAAACGATTTTGTCCGGCGCACGGCGGAGCGCTCAACCATTGTCTTGGAGGCCGAGAAAACCCAGAGCACGCTCAGAGCCGACCGGGAAGAACAACGAGTGCGGGAAGAGAAGGCCTGGCAGGAACGAATGGATCTCGGCAAGGAGAGGAAGGCGCCGCCAGCAGAGAGCAGCCAAGACCCCTTCAAGAAGAAGACCGAGGAGTTCACCCGCCGCATGCAGAGCATCGACGAGACCCAAGCCGAAAAGATCCGGGACAGAGTCGGCGAGAAACCGGAAAATCAATGGACCGAGGACGAGCGGGAGTATGTCGAACGGGTGAAGAACTTTTGCGACCGGGAACGGGGGCGGTTGATGGAGCGGGGATGAAAAAGCCGCCCGGGTAAGGGACGGCGGGAACGGCGGGCGTCTGCAAGCCCGGCCTCAGCTTTTCACCAGTCTGAGGTGCGGCTTTTGCGGCCTGCGGGTGGGCGGCGGACAGGTACGGAAGGGATCGGACGCGTCCACACCGAGCTTCTGCAGCCACCCCCGGTACGAGGCATCGAGATTCATGGCCAGCAAACTCATCTTCACGTCCAGGGCCGCCAGCAGGGAGAAGAGTTCGGCAAACTCGATTTTGGCCTCCAGGACCTGCTGCATCCAGTACCGGATTTCGTGGGGTGACAGGTTGTCGCGGGTGGCGCGATCCTCCCCGTCTAGTGATGCCTGAGCGCGCAGATCGCGCAGCTCTTTCTGGCAGGCCTGAATCACCGTGTCCATGCCCGGCGATATGCGTAGACACCACTCGAACAGCTCGCGGTCGAACTCCCGCGCCAGGGTAAAATTCCGTAACCTGATTTCTGTGATACGCTTGTCCATAGCTCCTCCGTGTTATGATACAGAACTCCGGAGGGACCCACTTCGCATTTGCCCCCCTCCGGGATCCCCAGCCATGACAGGGAAGCGCCTTGGAACATATGACACTCTGTGATATTCTCTATGATACTCTCTGCCGGGGATGCGTATCAAGGAGGACTCGATGAAACCGCTGTTTGTCGGCTACACCAACCCCACCCAGGACCCAGACACGGACGACCCACAGCGCCGCGAGCAGGTGGTCGTGACCGAAGAAGATGCCGTTACGCATATCCACGGGGTAGGAGCCAGCCGTTCAGGAAAATCGAAATGGCTGGAATGCTTCTCCCGGGAGCTCTCTCGGCAAGACCTCGGCTTTACCCTGCTCGACCCACAGGGCAAGCTCTCCCGCGACCTGGCCAACTATTTTGCCTATGTGCGGCCGCGCCGCCCCATCCTCTACTTCAACCCCTCCCGCAGTGACTATCTCATTCCCTTCAACGCTTTTCGCACCGGACAGGACGAGGTTTCGATCCGGGTGGAGAAGCAGGTGGAGGCGATTTTACGCGTGTGGGGTGCGGAGAATTCTGATGAGACGCCACGGCTGGAGCGCTGGCTGCGCTGTATCTGTCATCTCTTCGCCTCCGGCCACGTCTCGCTCAACGAGGTGTCTGATATCCTGTCCTGGCCCTATGCGTCAGTGCGGGAGTCGATCGCCGAGCTGCTCAAGGGCAACCGGGTCATCCAGAACGAATGGCTCGAACTCCTCTCCTATAAACGCACGCAGGATTTTGCCCAACAGATCGAAAGCGCCCGTAACCGGCTCTTCCGCTTTATCAGCAATCCGCAGCTGCGGCGGATCATGAGCCTGGAGGAAAAGAGTCTCGACTTTTTGCCCATCTTTGAAGAGGGCGCGATTGTGATCGCCAATCTAGCCGAGACCGAGGTGCTGTCCGAGAAGCAAGCGCGGCTGCTGGGGACGCTGATGATTAACGAGCTGTGGGCGGCGGTGCGTAAAGACCGCCCCACACCGCCCCGCCGGCCGTACTTTCTCCTGATTGATGAAGTGCAGAAGTTTCTCACGCCAGACCTGCGGGAGATCCTGGATCGGGGGGCAGGGAAGGGGCTGCACCTCGGCGTGTTCCACCAGCACCTCACCCAGTTCAAAGAGCAAGATCCCTGGACGTTCGCCTCTATCATGACCAACGCCAGACTGAAGCTCGTCTTCGGTGGCCTGACCAAAGAGGATGCGCTGTTGATGGCTGAGGAGCTGTTCGCCGGTCAGATCTCCTACGACGAGGTCAAGTTCATCATTGAGCAGACTAAGTTTTGGCCGGTGTATGGCCGCGATACGGTCTACACGAAAAGTCGTGGGGAAAGTTCAGGGAGGGGAACGCAGACACAGCGGGGATCTGCTGACGCTAGTGCTTCTGCGTCCACCTTCGATTACGGAGACACGGCGTTCTTCGGCGTGCCGCAGGCGACCACGCGGACGACCATCGCGACCACGAGTGCGTCTCAAGGAGAGAGCACCTTTGAGGCGGAAAGTTGGAATGAAGGGGAGGCGGATATCCCGATCTACCATCCGGTGCCGTTCACCGAGGTGTCCTCGATCGAGACGTACTCGTTAGAGGAACAAAAGAACCGCCTGGCGGATCGGCTGAAGGAACAGTATCAACGGCACTACTTTATCAAACGGCCCGGGCAGCAGACGATAGCGGCGGTGACTCCGTTCGTCAAAGATTTTCCCATCTCACCGCGCCGCCAGGAGGCCTATATCCTCGACCACCTCATCAAACCCTACGCCTTGTCAGTCCCAGACATCGATCGACAGCTTGAAGCCAGACTGCGGGAGCTGGGCAGTAAGCTCACCACCCTCTCTTTACCGGAGGCGGAGATCGTTCCTGCGGAGGAACCGTATGAGCCCGTGACTTTCCGACACAAGAAGAAAGGGTAGGGGAGAGAGGGTAGTGGGTCATTTTGAAATAGAAAATCTTTTTGAATATTTTGGAAAATACAAGGCAACTTAAAAAAGATATGGGAACATTGTTTTTTAGTTTACGTTTCCTCTTGACGAACTGGTTGCAAGTTTTAGCCTTCACAAAACTCCCGGAGATTGATGAGCGTAAAAGCGATCAGTTTGAACCCAAGATGATGACTCTGTTTGGTCTCAAAGCGCAACAGCAGGCGCTTGAATTTATCCTCCCAGGCAAAA
>JBGPOI010000376.1:0-5121 GCA_041487975.1 Binatia bacterium
GCCGGTGCGGGACCAAGCCGCGTGCAGATCTGGATCGAGGCCACCCGGCCGTACTCGTTTACCGCTTCGCTGACACCAGTGCTGATCGGATCAGTTCTGGGTGCAGCCGACGGTCTTTTTTCCTTCGGGCGCTTTCTCTTGGCCCTGTTCGGCTCACTGTTTATCCACATCGGCACCAATCTGATTAACGACTACTACGACCATCTCAGTGGTGTCGATACGCTTGAGAGCATGAGCGGCAGCCAAGTCATCCAGCGTGGGCTCCTCACCGCCGGAGAAGTGTACTGGGGAGGGATCGTCACTTTTGCTATTGGCAGCCTGTTTGGCTTGATCCTGGTTGGTCTGTGTGGCTGGCCGATACTAGCCCTGGGCGTGGTCAGCGTGCTGGCCGGCTATTTTTACACTGCCAACCCACTTTCCCTTGCCTATATCGCCCTCGGCGAGGCCACGGTGTTCATCTTCATGGGGCCGGTGATCGTGGTCGGCGCGTACTATGTTCAGCGGGAAGTGTTCGCCCTGTCGCCGCTGCTGATCTCATTGCCGGTCGGTTGTCTTGTCGCAGCCATCCTCCAGGCCAACAATATTCGGGATCTGGAATCAGACCGGGCGCGCGGAAAAAATACTCTCGCCACGGTAATCGGCCGGCAGGCGGCGAACTGGGAATTGGCTGGGCTGGTCTATGGAGCTTTTGTCATTACCGCCGGGTTGATCCTGTCTGGCTATGCGCCCTGGCCCGTGTTGCTGACCTTTGCGACTCTGCGTCACGCGTTGCCTGCGGTGCGGATTCCTTTTGGCACTGACAAGGTCGAAGCAATAAACGTTGCGCTGATGCATACCGTGAAGCTGCACTTGGAGTACGGGGTGTTATTGATTGCCGGTTTGCTCGTGAGCCGGATCCTCCTCTGACCTATCGACGCAAAGGGCGCACGCCGTGCGCCCCTACTTCTCTGAGCTTCTCTAATTGACAGGGCAGGGAAGCAGTCTTACCGTATTTCTCGTATTCACGGAGGAAACGCGTATGTTACGCACGACACTTTTACTCGGCGCCCTTACCGGCCTCATCATGGCTATCGGTCACCTCCTCGGTGGACCACAAGGGCTCATGATTGCTTTTGTGTTCGCCATTGTCACGAACTTCGTCAGCTATTGGTTCTCGGACAAGATCGTTCTAGCCGCGTACGGTGCTCGTCAGGTCAGCGAAGCCGAAGCGCCGATGTTGTATCGCATCGTCCATAACCTGGCTTTGCAGGCGAGGATAGAGATGCCGCGACTCTACATTATCCCTGCGGACGCAGCCAATGCTTTTGCCACCGGCCGTAACCCACAGCATGCGGCCGTGGCCGTAACCGAAGGTATCCTCCGGCTCATGAACGAGCGTGAACTTACCGGCGTGCTGTCGCACGAGCTGTCGCACGTCACCAACCGCGACATTCTCATCAGCTCGATTGCCGCCACTCTGGCCGGCGTGATCATGATGATCGCCAACATGGCGCGCTGGGCCGCGCTCTTCGGTGGGTATAGCCGGAGCGACGAGCGCGAAGGCGGAGGCGGCGTCATCAGCCTAATCGCCATGTCGATCCTCGCACCGATTGCCGCCATGATCATCCAGATGGCGATCTCGCGCACCCGCGAGTATGCGGCGGACGCGAGCGGCGCCCGTATGTCTGGTGACCCCCTCGCTCTGGCCTCAGCCTTAGGGAAGCTCGGCGCGGCCGCTGAACGCATTCCGCTCGACGCGTCACCGCAGACGGCTCACCTCTTTATCGTCAATCCGCTGTCTGGTCGCTCGCTGATGCAGTTGTTCAGCACCCACCCGCCGCTGGAAGACCGCATTGAGCGGCTGCGGGCGATGGCTGGGCAGCGGGCGTGAACCCGGTACCACTTCTCACCTTTCCCACCCTTGTCGTAGGGGCAGCCCTATGTGGCTGCCCTCCCCCTCAGGGCGACCACGTGGGGTCGCCCCTACAGGAACGCCAGATCAGACCGGGGTAATCACTTAATCGCCAGCGGGTTTAGCGGACTGCCGACCGCATGCGGGATGTGCAGCGGCGGCGCCACCCACAGAAACTCGTACACCCCATCGGCCGCACAGTCTTTGGCCAGTTCCTCAAAGGTAAAAATCTCTCCCAGTGACAACCCCAGGTCGCGAATCGCGACCTGGTGAAAGGGGATAAACTCCCCGTCGATCTCCGACGGCAGTCGCTCGACCGCGATGTTGTCCACGGCGATGCAGGAGATTTCTTTCTTCTGAATCCATTCGGCAGTGTAGACCGACATTCCCGGCTGGGCGTGGAAATACGCTTCTTTTTCGTCGTGAGTCTTAAGGGTGTACCAATACGGCACCCAGCCGGTGCGGATGCACAACGCATCTGCGCTTTTCACTTCCACCTTCTGTGCTTGTGCACAGCCATCAAGGTCCGCCACCGTGATGGGATAATCTTTGGGCAGATGTCCTTCTTTCTCACAACCCTTGTAGCGCACCATGTCGAGCAGTACACCACGGGTAACAAACGACTGATAGAGTTTGCCAATATCGTTCCTGGCTGCGCCGCCATGGGCAGTGACCGCACTGGTGGGGGTATCGTTGTAGAATTTATTCTCGTAGCCCACGTGGGCAAGACTATCCCACTGCGTCGAGCCCTGCAGATACATGGTAATGTAGTCGTCGTTGGCGATCGCCGAACCGGGCAGGCCGATATCCTTGAGCGGCACATTAAGGATTGACATGAATCGCTGGGCTGGCGTGCGGGTAGGAAAGACCGGTCCGGCCTGGTCGATGGGAATGCAACAACACATGACCTTGCCTTTCTTCACCAGCTGAGCTGCCGCCACGATCACGTCTGGCGTGACGAAATTGGCCGTTCCTTTTTCGTCGTCTTTGCCCCAGCGGCCCCAGTTACTCACCTTTGGTAGCGCTTCGCGTCCTGGCATAGATTCCTCCTCCTGTTAGGGTTGAGATACTGTGATTGCCCTTATATCCAGGCCCTCACAGTTTTTGTAGGGGTAGGGTAGTAACATACACCCAGCCGGGCCGGCTGGGCCACCATTTTTCAAATTTCCCTCTCTTGGTGGCACGGGCCGCTGGCCTGTGCAGGAAGCGCCTTGACGCTTGTGTCCACCTGCCATAAAAGCGGGCGAGACTGTTTATCTGGAGGGGAAACACATGCCCGGACCGCTCGCTGGAGTCAAAGTCGTCGAAATCGCTCAAGAGATTCAGGGACCCTATGCTGGTCTCTTCCTCGCCGACATGGGCGCGGATGTGCTCAAGATCGAGATGCGTGACATTGGTGATCTGAGCCGCTATATGCTCGTGCGACTGATTGCCGGACCCAAGGCCAAGAACGCCGATTTCAGCCATTATTTCCTGGCCATGAACCGCGGCAAACGGAGCCTCACACTGGACCTCAAGAAGCCCGAGGCCAAAGAGATTCTTTTCCGTCTGCTGGATACCGCCGACGTGCTGCTCAGCAATTATCGTCCCGGCGTGCTCGACCGCTTGGGATTTGGCTATGAGGAACTGGGCAAACGCAATCCCCGCTTGATCTACGCGCTCGGTTCTTCCTGGGGACCCAAGGGGCCGTGGGTAAAACGGCCGAGCCGCGACACACTGGCCCAGGCTGCGGGCGGTATCATGGCTAAGAACGGTATGCCCGACGATCGCCCGCTGCCCTGTGGCGCGTTGGTTGCCGACCATTCCGGCGCACTCACCTTGATGGCGGGCATCCTGGCCGCCCTGTATGCTCGCGAGAAAACCGGCAAAGGCCAGAAGGTCGATGCCTGCATCTATGGCACGGTGATCGCCATGCAACCGATGGAGATTAACTTCACCTCGGTCAGCGGCGGGATCGAAACCCGTCGCGCCGGACGCGGGCATCAGTTTCTGCAAGGCGTGTGGGGCTCGTTTCGCACCAAAGACGGTTGGCTCTGCCTCGCCGGCGTGGATGACAAACGCTGGCCGCACTTCTGCCGCGTCATGGGGATCGAGCATGTACTGGCCGATCCCGAATGCAGCGATAACGTGATCCGCAATTTCCGTGGGGTCAAGATCGAGCGGGTTCTGGATGAAGTCTTTCCCAGCAAGACTACTAACGAGTGGATGGACCTGTTGAACAGCGTCGATATTTTGGCCACACCGGTACAGGAATATCGGGACATTCTCAACAACGAGCAAGCCCTGGCCAACGGCTACATCAGCGAAATGGAGCATCCGCAACTCGGCAAGGTCCGCGTCGTGGGTAATCCTATCACTCTAAGTGATACTCCACTGAATACGACCACTCCCCCACCCGAACTCGGACAGCACAGTGAAGAGATTTTGCTCGAAGCTGGGTTCTCCTGGGAGGATATCGCCACGTTTCGGGAGAAGGAGGTCGTGTAACTATGGGGGCGTCCGGCGTGCGCCCTCTTACGTATCAACGAGAGCCAGCACCTCCACTAAGCTCCTCACTCTGAGATACCCGTCTGTTCCTTGGTCATGGTCGCGCCGGTCCACCAAGACCGGCGTGAGACCCGCGCCCTGCGCACCGACAACGTCCGCCTCGTAGCTGTCACCTATGTGCAGCGCCTCATCCGGTCGCAGACCGTGATGAGCAAGAGCCTGGATAAAAATGGCGGCCTGCGGTTTGGCCGCACCCACCTGAGTGGAAATCACTACCACATCAAAGAAATGCGCAAGGCCGAGTCCGTCAAGTAGACCGAAGAGGCGAGAGTCGAAGTTCGAGACGACTCCGAGGTGCAGATTGCGGGACTTGAGGGCTGCCAGCGTCTCGATGGTCTCAGGATACAACCGCCAGGCATGAGCACGAGCGAAGCAGGCGAAGAGTTCCTCGAAGTAATCGGCAAATCGCGGAAATGGCCCCAAGGAGGCGAAGACGCTTTGTACCAAGTCACGCCACCACTGTTTCTCCAGCACAAGGACCTGTTCGGGCGACGCACCAGGAAAAGCCATTGGCGGGGTCGTGGCAAAGCAGCGGCGGAACCCGGCTTCCAGGTCGGTAACCGACACCTCTTTGCCATGGTCGCGCGCGAGGCGAGCGTAGATTTCCCCGACGGAGCCGTTAACCGTGAACAACGTTCCAGCGGCGTCGAAAAAAACAGCTTTGCGATGGCGAGATAGCATGA
>JBGPOI010000377.1:0-5108 GCA_041487975.1 Binatia bacterium
CAGCGCTTGCGCGACATATTCTTCGTTGGAGTGCATGGACAGGATAATCACGCGCACGGGAGGAAATTCTTTTGTCACACGCGCTGTCGCTTCCAAGCCGTTCAGCCCGGCCATGGCAATGTCCATCAGCACCACGTCAGGCTGATAGGTGTTGATCAGCCGCAACGCCTCGCGGCCATCACTACCCGTTCTTGCATTCCCAGCAACCCCATACTCGCCCCCTGCGCAGCACGTTCTTGCGCGGCACGCACGTCAAATCCTTTGCCGTCGTCCCGGATGAGCAGATGTAACTCTGTGTCACGCTGGCGCAGTTCGACGCGCACCTGCTGTGCTCGCGCGTGCCGCGCGACATTGGTCAGTGCTTCTTGCGCGACGCGAAAGCACGCGGTTTCGATATCCGGGCGCGGACGTGTCTCTGGGGCGTCGGCGACAAATTGGGCGGTGAATCCGGTCCGTTGTGCCTGCCGATCCACATACCAGCGCAGCGCGACTACTAGTCCCAGGTCGTCAAGTAACGCGGGTCGCAAATCGAGGGAGAGAGTACGCACCTGCTGCAATGTACGGTCCACGATGCTGATGCTGTCTTCTAAATACGATACGAGCGCTTCGGGTGTGCGCTGCGCAGCTTGTAAATAGATTTTTACTGCAGTGAGCGCTTGGCCGATCTCATCATGCAGTTCGCGAGCGATGTGGCGGCGCTCATTCTCCTGCGCCTCCAGCAATTGGCGGGACAGAATCTGTAGCGCTTCCTCCGCCTGCTGGCGCTCGGCGGCGCGCTGTTCGAGCGCTTCGGCCATGTTGTCAAAGGCGGCAGCTAATTGGTCCAGTTCCCCTCGCCCGTTCGGCAGCCCCGTGCGTGCACTCAAGTCACCTGCGCGTAACAACTTCGTGGCGCGGACCAACGCATTGACTTGGCGTAGGACGAGCAAGTCGCTACCGATCCAGGCCGCCACAAGCATCAGCAGACTAACGAGCCCCAACGTCGTGAGGTTCCGCACCAGGCGCCGGTTGGCGACAGCAAAAGCAACCTTGGTGGGGATGCCAATACTCACGTACATACCGACTTCCGACGCTCCACGCACTTGGGTGAAGGCATACAGATACGGGATGCCGTCCACGCCGGGAACTTCTGCCGTACCCTCACCTTGCGTCAGCATCGCCTTGATAATGGGGACTTCCGGAAGAACCTTTCCGACCCATTGCCCTGGGTCGGGGTAGCGAGCGACGATAGTGCCGTTGCGATCAACCGCGATGAGCATTGCCCCTTCAGGCAGCCGGGCTTGGGCAGCGAGTTGATTGAGCCGACCCAGATCTAGCGCAGCGGCGACCACCGCTTGGACTTGGTCCCCAGCATCGAGGACGGGATAGCCCAAGACGAGAGTAAACTCACCAGTGACGAGGCTCCTCTGATACTCACCAATACTGAAATCCCGTCTTTGCACCACCCGCTGGAACCAGGCGGAGCCAGCGACGCTGATTGGCTGAGTGAGGGGGGTCACACTGCAGAACACCTCGCCATTCGGTTGGGCTGCTCCCAAGTTGGCATAGACAGGGTACTGTTTAAACAACCTGGTGAAGAGCATCGTACACGTGTCCGAGTCGCCGTTGCGTACGGCAGGGAGTTGTGCCAGGGCGGTGAGGAGCTGATGCGCGCCTTGGATCAATTGCGCCTGGTCAGCCGCGGCAAGCCGAGCTAACCGTAGTGCGTCTTCCTGCGCTTGGGTAGCGGCTAGTCTTCGCTGTTCCAGGTCTGTGTACAGGATCAGTCCCAGCGCCGGGAGGGCGGCGAGCAGAACGAGCAGCAATAAGCGGGCACGCAGACTAGAAAGGGAAAACCGCCTCATGGGATACTCTCACAATCCGCTTCGCACTATGGCCAAGAGGGATAAAAGCAAGGAGAGATGGAGAAGAGTAAGAGGAGCTGATTATTGACACATCTGATTGCCTACCACTCTTGCCCTGAGGAGAGCAAGAGGAAAAATAGCGCCTGCAAACCTTAACTCCCTCCCTCTTTCTTTCTCAAGGACGTAAGGTTGAGGAGAACTGTCACCTGTGTGACTAAATCCTCGTATTTGTGGTGAAAAAGCGCCATTTTGGCCACGAAAGTGACGACTTGTCACCATTGACAATGCGCTACTAGGCAGCCTAAGGGGAGAGAGGATGATAAAGAGCCCTATGAATTATGGCTGAACCATACGGCGCGTTCGCTCTCGTCCTCCATTCCCATTTGCCCTACGTCCTCTCTCATAATCGTCTAGAGGAGGAATGGCTATTAGAAGCGGTGGTCGAGTCCTATCTACCTCTGCTGCAAGTGCTTGAGCGGCTGGTTCTGCAAGGGATCTCACCGAAGGTCACGATAGGGCTGACCCCAGTCCTGCTTGAGCAACTTGCCGATCCCCGTTTTGCTCCTACCTTGCTTGCCTACCTGGAGCAAAAAGCCCAGGCTGCGCGGGACGATCGGCGCGCTTTTCAGGAGAGGCAAGAGCCATACCTGGCGCGACTCGCTGGGTTGTGGGCAGAATTGTACCGGCGCACCATGGCGTTCTTCACCGACAATCTCTCGGCTGACCTCATCGGCGCGTTGCGCCGACTGCAGAACCGGGGACACGTGGAGATCCTTGCCTCTGCCGCCACGCACGCCTATCTGCCGTTGCTGGGCCTCGACGCCAGTGTGCAGGCGCAAGTGGAACTTGGCACTGCCTGTTACCAACATCACTTCCGCTCCCGGCCGCAGGGTTTTTGGCTGCCCGAGTGCGCGTATCGTCCAGCCTCGCACTGGATGCCGCCGCTGGACGGAATAGATGGACTACGGCCCGCCGATCGGCAAGGCGTTGACCAGTTCCTCTCTGCTGCTGGCATTCGCTACTTCCTGGTGGACTCGCGCCAACTCAAGAGCAGCCCGCCGGACTATGAGCGTCACTCCCCTTATCGTCCATACCGTGTGGACAGCGGAAGTCCACTTTCCGCTCTCCCTGTGGCGGTTTTTGGCCGTGATTTTGAGACCACCGCCCGGGTGTGGCAGCATGATACGGGGTATCCGGGCGACCCTGCATACCTGGAATTCCACAAGAAGCAGGGCGACGGCGGGTTGCGCTACTGGCGCATCACTGACCGCCGCGCCGACCTGGCCTACAAGCAACCCTATGTTCCTGAGTGGGCCTTTGCTCAAGTTCGCGCTCATGCTGCCCAGTTCGCGCAGGTGCTGCGCGAGCGTCTGCTCACCCATTGGCAGTTGACTGGTGAGCGAGGGATTGTTGTCGCCGCTTTTGACACTGAGCTATTTGGTCACTGGTGGTTTGAGGGGCCGCAGTGGGTATATGAATTGCTGCGGCAACTTGCGGGAAGCCGTGAGGTCACCCTGGCGACTTGCGGAGAGTATCTTCTTCAGCATCCCTCTCAGGGTACCGTGCAGCTCCGTGAGTCCTCGTGGGGAGACGGAGGGGATCATCGGGTGTGGTGGCAGGACGGCACCCGCCGGCTGTGGCGTGATCTCTACCAGGCTGAGTGTGACATGCAGAGCTTGAACGAACAAATACGTGGGAAGAAAGTTGACGAGCAACTTGCGCGTATCTTACGGCAGTGTGGCAGGGAACTGTTACTCTTGCAGGCCTCAGACTGGCCGTTCATGATCAGTACCGGCAGCACTCCCGATCACGCACAACGACGAGCCGCGCAGCACTGTGACAATTTCCAGCGCTGCCGGTTCATGGCCGAGCGGTATATGGCTGGTGAAGTGATTGCCGAGGAGGACTGGAAAATCCTGGACGGGATCGAACAGCAAGATGTTCTCTTCGGCGACTTTGACCTGAACGTTTTCTGGGGAAGAAAAGGACTGAATAACGAGGACTGAGGACTGAGGGAAAACAATGACTCAATCACTCCATGATTCAATGACTCAGTCCTCGGCATTCATACTTCAGCATTTTTGTTGCTGAAAGCTGATAGCTGACTACTGATGACTGCTAAAAATGTTCTTTCTGCGTAAAGAATGGCGAGATCCCGAGGACGGCATCGAGACGGTTTTGCTGCACTGGACCACGAGCGGCTTGGAGCAGGAGCCGAACTGGACACGTGCACGGCAAACAACGGTAATGATCCCTCAGCTTACTACCTTTTCTGTGGTCCGCGTCTCCTCACTGTGGGTCATTCCGCCATTTTCTCGCAGGCGCCTGTTGACGGTTGGGTCAGAGGATAGCTTAAAGTTCCTCCTGCACTCTTTCTGCGAGGTGATTCAACAGGGCAGAACCTGGAGCACCGAGGTGACGAGTCAGGAGATACGAGCGGTAACTGTCGCTCACAGTGATCAATCCACCGAGTGTACCCAGGCGTTTCTGTACTACAGTCTCGACGCTCTGGCTCATGTGAATTGTGTGCCGATGTTCCTCGATGGGTTGCCAACCAAGTACCAGTGCTTGCCCTCCCTGCCTGAGCATCAGCCCAGCGCCGAGGAGTATCGTGCCTGGGCCAGACGATACCAACTCGTGACCCGTTTGCCCGCTCCTCACACCTTTCGCGGACAGATCTGGGGTCCGGTGAACACCCGCGCCCTCTACACAGTCTACTTTAGCCGCCAGGGAACGTATAACCCCTTCAATGAGGGTGGATTCTGGCTGTTGCGTGACGGCGGTCCGTGGGAGGTGACGCTGTAATACAGGCCCCTCTTGCTTTCCTCTTCTGAACAGAGGGAGTAAGAGGAAAAGAGACGGGCACAGAGCTTATAAGGAGACAAGAGATGAGCACGGAAGAAGCGAAGACAGAAGCTGCTCCAGCGGCGACGCCCCCACTCAGCGAGATCCTAGACTCCCATGCCCGAGTTGAGGCGCAAGTCGGAGAAATCTACGTACATTTTGCCGCTACTTTCGGCCAAGACCCGCAGTTGCGCGCGCTATGGAGCGCGATGGCGCTCGAGGAGGGCGGGCACGCCGCACTCTTACGGGCGGTCAACAAGGGACTGCTCTCGGGGGTGTTTCAAGCGAGGGCCTTTCTGTTACCGCTCGAGGTCATAGCCTCCCTGGCCGCCCGGGTGGCGGAGTTCCACCGTCAGGCGCAAGAAGGCACTACCTTGGACCAGGCGTTGCAAATCACTTGGGAGCTAGAATGTTCGGAAC
>JBGPOI010000378.1:0-5104 GCA_041487975.1 Binatia bacterium
AGCGTCAAGCTTCCGCGCTGCACCAGCGCTCTGTTCTACTCCCCCCAGTTACGGAGACGATATCTTGTCTTGGGCTTCTTGGGTGTCACACCTCAAGCATACCGACAACGCGTCTCCGTGACTCTTTCTGCAACAAAGCCAAGAGGAACTGTCGCCGTTTCACGAAGGCTCAGGATCACCGCGAGAGAGAAGGCCGCTGCCGCCATCAGATAGAACGCTGGCGACAGATCGTCGTGGCTGCGCGCGATCAGATAGGTGACGACCAGCGGCGTTGTCCCGCCTAACACCCCGAGACAAAGATTGTAGCCGACCGACAGTGCACTGCAGCGTACCCTGGCCGGAAAGATTTCGACCATAGTTGCCGGGCAGACGCCGAGAAACAATCCGATCAGCACGGCAAAGCCCATCTGGCCTAAGAGAATGACGGCAAAGGAGGGGTGGTGCATCATCCAGAATAAGGGCCAAGCAAGTAGCAGGGTGCCGAGGGCTGAGGCGATGAGCAGCGGCTTCCGGCCGATGCGGTCGGAAAGAGCGCCCGCCGCCGGAATCAGCAACAGCAGAATGACCATGTTGATGGTGTTGATGTCGAGCGCTTCTGCTGCCTGAATATGGACAATCTGCCTGAGATAGGTCGCGACATAGACAAATATCATGTAGAAGCCGACGGCGTTGAGCACGTTGAAGCCGGCGACTCGCAGCATGGCCCGCCACTCGGTGCGGAATGCCTCAAGCACTGGTGACGTGGCGGGCTTTTCGTCGCCTGACTGGACCTGCGCCGCAGGAATGTGGCGACGAATGTAGAGCCCTGAGAGACCAACCGCCAACCCCAGCAGGAACGGCACACGCCAACCCCAAGCGTACACAGCGTCCGACGGCAATAGCGACGTGAGGATGGCTCCGACCGCCGAACCGAGGAGGATACCGGCAACCGCGCCGAAGACGCTCCAACTGCCTGTCAGACCACGTTTGCCGGGCGCGGCGCCCTCGACCAAGAACACAACAGAGGTCGTGTACTCTCCGCCAACGGACAAGCCCTGCACCAAACGCAGGATCACAATCAGCACGGATGCAGCCACACCGATCTGGGCGTAGTCTGGCAGAAGGCCGATCAAGAAGGTGGGGACCGCCATCGCGATCACCGAGAGTGTGAGCGCCGCCTTGCGGCCGATCTTATCGCCGATATGTCCGAACACCAGCCCGCCAACCGGCCGCATCAGAAAACCCGCCGCGAAGACACCGAAGGCCGCGATCAAAGAGGCAATTGGGTCCTTTGAAGGAAAGAAATGCTGGCCGAGCGTCTGCGCGAAGTAGCCGTAGACGGCAAAGTCGTACCACTCCATGACATTGCCGGCAACACCGGCGACAATTAAGCGACGCGCTGTCCTTTCACCATCCCCGTTCATACCGTCCATCTCCTCGAAGCTATGCGAAACCCCTACGATAGCTTATCGGCAATGGGCACCGATCCTTAATTGACCGGGTGGGCTGTTATAGTGCGTGCCCCATTGGGCTTTCTGGATGATCTCTCAGCTGTACCGCGGTCTTCGGCCGGTTCGCTTATAGGCAAAATAATCCGCTAAAATCTTGGCGTGATCGAAGGCGAGCGGCGTTGGCAAGGTGTGCTGGTAAAAGACCGCCGCCTCCGCGGCGTCGTCAGCGCCATAGGGGACGCCGCTCGCCTTGGCAATGAACACCGTGGCAATAGTGTGCTGGCGCGGGTCACGGGTGGGATCGGAATAGACGTGGAACAACTCAATGAGTTGGACGTTGAGCGAGGTTTCCTCTAAAGCTTCTCGGACTGCCGCATCCTCGGCTGACTCGCCGTAGTCAATAAACCCCCCGGGCAACGCCCACCCCGGCGGCGGATTCTTGCGGCGGATGAGCACAATCCCTCCGCTCTCTAACTCGATGATTGTGTCCACGGTGGGAGCAGGGTTTCGTGGAGTCGCCATATAAGTTCGCAGGCTACCACGTGGCTGGAGTCCTGGCAAATTAGCGAGAATGTTCCGCGCCCTTTGCCGCCTTCATAGAGATCGGGTATCGTTCTTTCCCATGAAGCCGTTGCGCATCGGTCTCATTGGCGCCGGTAAACACGGCAGCCGCTACGCCAAACACATTGTTGAGGACCTTCCGCAGGCTGAACTCGTAGCCGTGTGTCGCCGGAACCGACAGGAAGGAGAGAAGCTGGCCGCGCGCTACGGTTGTGCGTTCTATGCGGACTATCACTCTCTCATTGCGGATGCCCCTATCGACGCAGTGGCGATCGTCGTTCCCCCTGCGCTGCATGGAGAGATCGTTGCAACAGCCTGTGAGGTTGGCAAACACATCCTCATCGAAAAGCCCTTGGCCGTGAGCGTAGCCGAGGCGCGACGCATCCGCGACTGCATTGCGGCCAGCGGCGTGCGCTGCATGGTCGCTCATACCCTGCGCTTCAACACGGTCGTACAGGCGCTCAAGGCCCATATTTCACACATAGCGCCGCTCCACACGCTTTACTTGAGCCAGCGTTTCGAACCTTCCCCACTTGTTTGGCTGGACCACAAAGCCGAAAGTGGAGGCGGCATTGTTCTGCACACCGGCGTGCACAGCTTTGACCTCCTGCGTTTCCTCAGCGGCAGCGAGGTCGAACAGGTCTGGTGCCAAACGACCCAAGTGTTTGCTAAAGAGACGGAAGATAATTTTCTCATGCTGTGTCGCCTGAGCGACCCAGTGCTCAAGGGAGCAGTGGCCGGTTCACGTTCGACCCAGAGCCGTTCAGGTCTGATCGAAATTTCCGGGGAGAAAGGTCAACTCCTTGGCGACCATGCGCACGGCTTCGCCTACCTTATCAGAGGTCTCGACCGTATCCCGTTACCAGTTGAGCCCGCGGGCCCCACCGTGCGTGAAGTTCTGAGAGCGTTTGTCGATGGACTTCTATACGACAAAGATTTCCCCATCGCCGTGGAGGATGGACTACACGCGGTCGCGGTGGCTGAAGCGTGCTACCGATCCGCCCTGAGCGGCCAGGCAGCAGACGTAGAGCAGTGAGTGGTAGATTCCTTTTCCCTTTGGGAGAGGGAGAAACAGGAAACCGCGCTAGGTCCCGACTTCCACCACTCCCATCTGTTTGAGCAATGGGACGATTTCCTGGCCGAACCGCACGGTGTCCTCATAATACGCGAGAAAACACATCAACACCCCATCTATGCCCAGCTCATAGAGGCGCTTGAGTTTGAGAGCCACTTGCTCGGCCGTGCCGATGACGGGCAGAGCGCCAGCACCGAGAGTGAACATCTCCAGAGTAAACTGGTCAAATGATCCACTGCCGATACCTAATCCATGTACCCAGTTTTGTACAGCGACGAGATCCATGTGTGCGATGATGCGGCGCACTTCGTCCTCCGCCTCACGCTCGGTTTCGCGCCACAACACAAACGGATATCCGGCGCAGCGTATCGTACGGCCGTAGCTGCGGGCGCAGTCTTTGAAGTCGCGGGTAATCTCAGCCGTCCCCTCTATTGAAGGCGGACCGATAAAAGCCCAGTCGCACAGGCGGGCCACCAGATCTTTGGCGTCGGCTGACACGCCGGCATTGACGATGGGCGGATGTGGTTTTTGCACGGGCTGTGGCATCACATAGCCACCAGCGATGTGGTACCAGGGCGAGTCGAAGTTGAACGTACCCGGCTCAGCAGTCCACAGACCTTTGAGAATCTCGATGAACGCCGCTGTGCGCTGGTAGCGCTCCGCGTGCGGCAGGAGTTCGAGTCCCATCATGCCGAACTCTTCCTTGCTCCAGCCGCTGACAAGGTTGATGCCCCACCGGCCATTGCCGATGTGGTCGAGGGTAGCGCCCATCTTGGCCGCCACCAGAGGATGGAAGACCGGCACATGTACGGTTGAGTAAACACGGATCTTCTGGGTCACCGCCAACAAGGCCGCAGCCCACGTCATCGTCTCCAGCGAAGTGCCCAGATAATTCGTCTTCCCACCAAACCCGCGCCAGCGGCTCACCGGAAAGAGAAAATCAAAGCCCGCCGCTTCGGCCGCCAAAGCGATTTGCTTGTTGGATTCATAGGGCCACTCGTCCGGGCCCGATCGGTAGGTGCTGATCGCATACATGTTGCTGCAGTTGGGCATGAAGATACCGAGTTGTAAACCAGCACGGTCCTCTTGCGGCACGGCAAGGCTCCTTTCTTACGCCAGGGAACCTGGGCCTATAACAGGTCGTCTACTTGAGGAAAAGAGGGGACCTCTTCCCTGCTTGACAGGACAAGTATTCACTCTATATAAAATGAATTATTATTCATTATTGAAATCATATTCACCTTATGGCTACGGTTGCCAACCTGAATCGTTATCAGCGGCGCAAAGAAAAGACCCGCCAGGAACTCTTGGCCGCGGCGAAGACCGTGTTGGCAAACAAAGGTTATCACAACGCCAAAATCGCCGACATCGCGGCCGCTGCCGACATCGGCGTGGGGACATTCTATCTCTACTACCCCACCAAGGACATGCTGTTTTTGGAATTGGTTGAGAAAGCCGCCCGTTCTCTCAAAGAAGAGATCGATCAGGCCAGAGCCCGAGTCGAGGATCTGAGCGAAAAAATCCGCGCGGCCAATTTAGCCTTTTTTCGCTTTGCACGGGACAACCGCGAGTTGCTGAAAATCGTTTTCGGCCACGGCAACACCTTCAACGAACTGCTACGTCAGGTCTACGCTATGTTTGTCACCGATGCCGCCGATAGAGTCACTGAAGGCGTCCAACGGGAAGTGTTCCGGCCGTTGTCGTCCCAAGTCGTCGCTAACGCCTTAGTTGGCATGTCGGCCCAGGTCGTGTCTTGGTGGATCGAGCAGCCAGGGCCGCCGGCGGAAGAGATGGCGGA
This sequence comes from Binatia bacterium, assembly GCA_041487975.1. Taxonomy (GTDB): domain Bacteria; phylum Desulfobacterota; class Binatia; order Bin18; family Bin18; genus JACQEL01. Next base: position 4,865 of record JBGPOI010000378.1, read on the forward strand.
AACGATGACGAACTTTATCTTACACGGGCTCGCACTCAACCCGACTCAACGCAGGTAGAAGAGGCGCATGGAAACACGTAAAGCAGACCGGCGTCGTTTCATGGTGGAATCGACCGACATCTTCCGCACCTTGATCAAGACGCTGATCAAGGCTGGGATCATCACCGAACGCACGCGACCGTTCTACGCCGCCTGGGTAGACATGGAGGAGTTGGCCCGCGAGGGTGACTGCATGGTCGG
>JBGPOI010000379.1:0-5086 GCA_041487975.1 Binatia bacterium
ACAAGATTTTCTACGACCTGCCGCTGATCCCGCCGGAGTGGCGCGGCACCTGGAGTCAGAAAGTCATCCTGCGCGGCGAGAGCACGGAACCTGATCCATCCGGCAACCTGTTCCTCACCAACATCCAACAGGTCTACGAGTCGCGCGACAAGGAGTGGACGCCACAAAATGCCGTGGATGCACTGCTCGGTCGCAAGCCGGTGAGGGACCTGGCGTCGTATCAGCGCTCAATGCTGGAGCGGCTCAAGGACCTCAAGGATCTTGTGGTGATGAACGATGAGGCCCACCACGTCCATGACGAAGAGCTGAAATGGAGCCAGTCGCTTCTCACTCTCCACGCTGCTCTGCCCAAGGGGTTGGCGCTGTGGCTCGACTTCTCCGCGACCCCCAAGGACCAGAACGGCATGTACTATCCCTGGACCGTTGTGGATTACCCGCTGGCCCAAGGGGTAGAAGATCGGATCATGAAAGCTCCGCTCATCGTCACCAAAGAGGACGATCCCAAGCACCCAGGCAACGACCCTGACAATGTCACGAAAGACAACGTCACCGACAAGTACGGCTTCTGGATCAAGGCCGCTGTGCAGCGCTGGAAGGAGCACTACAAGACCTACTCGCCGCTGGGGACCAAGCCTGTGCTTTTTGTCATGGCGGAGAAGAATGCTTTTGCCGACGTCATCGGCGAGTACCTGTGGAAGAGCAAAGAGTTTGGCTTGAAGGCGTTTGAGGTGCTGGTCATCCACACTGATGCTGAAGGGGAGATCACCAAAGGTGATCTGGAGAAGGCGCGTGAAGCCGCCCGCGACATCGACAAGCCCAGCAGCAAGACCAAAGCGATCGTCAGCGTGATGATGCTGCGCGAAGGCTGGGATGTGCGGAACGTCAGCGTCGTGCTTGGCTTGCGTCCTTTCACGGCTAAGGCGGAGATTTTGCCCGAGCAGGTCATTGGCCGTGGCCTGAGGTTGATGATTGGAATTGGCCCGGATCGCACACAAACCCTGGAGGTCCTGGGCACGAGAAACTTGCTGGACGTACTGCGCGACAAGTTGGAAGCCGAAGGTGTAGGTGTCGCCACCACCAAGAGCGACCCACCACAATCGATCACCATCTATCCGATGCAGGAGCGGCTTGCCTTTGACATCGCTATTCCTATCACCAAGCCGGTGCTGACCCACAACGTCAAAAAGCTGTCTTTGTTAGACCCGACGACGTTCGCGGCAATCTACGACCTCCCTGACCTGGAAGAGACATTCCGGGTCACTCTGAAAATGGAGTTCGTCACGACCGAGACAGAGGTTCATCAAGAAGACCTTGCCGCCGGAGCGGTGCCAATGGCGCAGGAGCTGCTCAGTGCCATCACAGATAAAGTGATCCAGAAAGCCAAGCTGACAAACGCCTTTGCCGAACTGTACCCCATCGTGCGCTGCTATATCGTGACTCGCTGCTTCGGCAAGGCAATAGACGTCGACGACGAGACGATCCGCTCTCACCTCCGTCGCTTCGATCTGCAGGAGGGCATCGCCAAGTATCTCGCGCGCAAGATTGGCGAGTTGACCGTAGAGAAGCGCACGCTTGAATTTGAGAACGCCGGCTTCAAACTTTCTGACACCAAACTGTTTACCTGGCGGCGCAACCTGCCGCCACTCGAAGCCCAACGCACCCTATTCAACTATGTCGCGATCTACAACGACTTTGAGCGCCGTTTCGCTGAGTTTCTCGATAAGAAGGCTCCAGATGTTCTACGCTTCGCCAGCCTGGCGACAACCGAGCAAGGCGAGTCCGGGACCCCGTTCCGGGTGGACTACCTCAAGCCGAGCGGTGCGATTGGCTTCTATCATCCTGACTGGGTCGTGGTACAGAGAACCGTTGAGGGCGAGGTGCACTGGATCATTGAGACCAAAGGACGTGTGTGGGAGGGCACAGAGGCAAAAGACGCAGCCATCCGCGACTGGTGCCAACGCATCACCGAGCAGACGGGCCGACGGTGGGAATTTGCCCGCGTCAATCAGAGCGCATTTCAGACGAGTAACCCAAAGACGTTGGCCGAGGCGGTTCGACCTAAGGAATAGACCGTGGACAAGCAGATTCAAGAACGGCATGCCCTGCTGATCCAGGAGTTCAACCAGTATCTCTTTGACCACCCCGAGTTTCTTGAGCAGATTCCCCAGGGGGCGGTGATTGTCTTGCAGCTCAAGGGAGACGAGGAGTACAACCGTTGGAGCCGTAGGGTTGCGCGCAAGACACGCGAAAAAGGGCAACCCCTCGCCTTCGTCGAGATCCAGAAACTCGCGCCGGCTCGCTCTCGTTTGGTCGATCCCCAACTCCGCCTTGCGGCTGTGTTTTGATGATCCTCTGATAGCGGCGCTGTTTCTCCGCACTGCCGCAGGGCCCGTAGCAGCTCAAGCAGTTGTTGATGGTCGCGGACATTGAGCAGTACTTTCAGCCGAGGGAAAGCGAAGCCGTCAAAAGTGACGAACGCAGCGGGTCTGAGGTAGTGGTCATTTTCGTACTGAGCTGTGGAAGACAACTCTCGGCTTCTTGTCTGGCGCTGTTTTGTAGGGGCTTGATTCATCAAGCCCTTTGGCGGGTCCGATGAATCGGACCCCTACATCTTCTGGAACGCGAATCCCTGGGCTGGGTCAAACTGAACCATTACCGGTCCTGACCCGGAGTTTGACGCCGCGTTGCTTCTCCCGTATAGTGAAATCCCGTAGCCCCAAACCTCCATCAGACAGAAAAGGTCGTCTGCACGTGAAGGTCGTTGCCCTTATTCCGGCCCGCTACGGGTCCACTCGTTTTCCTGGTAAACCCCTGGCGCTGCTCCGTGGCAAGCCGATGATTGAGCATGTCTATGAATGCACGCGGCTCGTCCGCGGTCTGGCGCAGGTGATGGTGGCTACCGACGATGAACGCATTGCCCAGACGGTGAGAGGATTTAGCGGAGACGTAGTCATGACCCGATCTGACCACCCGACCGGTACCGACCGCTTGGCCGAGGCTGCGTTGAAATTGGACGCCGAAGTGATCGTGAACGTGCAAGGAGACTTGCCGTTTTTTCCACCAGCTATGGTTGAGGATGCCGTCGCTGCGCTCTCGCGTTCGTCGGTTGCCGTTATGTCTACCGTCAAGACGCCGATTCATGAGTTGGCCGAGTGGCACAATCCCAACGTGGTCAAAGTGGTGACCGACCGCAATGGCTACGCGCTGTATTTTTCCCGCAGCCCGATTCCTTTCACTAGGAGTCCGGAGTCAGCAGTCCGGAGTCCAGGAGAAGTCCTCGGCTACCGGCACATTGGTCTCTACGTGTACCGCAGGGATTTCCTGCTCACTTTCACCCACCTGCCTTCGACCCCGTTGGAAGAGGCGGAAAAACTCGAACAATTGCGCGCCCTGGAGTGGGGGTATAAGATCACAGTAAGTGAAACCGATCGTCCGACAGTCGAGGTGGATACGCCGGAGGACCTCCGGCGAGCAGAGGAGACGATGCCATGAATACCGCCAGCAAGGAAGGACGCAAAACCAAATTCATTTTTGTCACGGGCGGCGTCGTCTCGTCCCTAGGCAAGGGCTTGGCGGCGGCGTCGCTCGGGGGGCTCTTAGAGGGCCGTGGCCTCAAGGTGACGCTGCTCAAGATGGACCCGTACATCAATGTCGATCCGGGCACCATGAATCCGTTCCAACATGGCGAGGTGTTCGTTACCGATGACGGGGCCGAGACCGACCTCGACCTCGGGCACTACGAACGCTACGTCTCCACCCCCATGAGCCGGAAGAACAGCTTTACTACCGGCCAGGTCTATGACGCGGTGATCTCGCGCGAACGCCGCGGCGATTATCTGGGCGGCACGGTGCAGGTCATTCCGCATATTACCGACGAGATCAAACAGCGCATCCTGGCTGCGGCTGTCGGGTTCGACGTTGCCATCTGTGAGGTCGGCGGCACGGTCGGCGATATCGAGAGCCTGCCGTTTCTCGAAGCGATCCGCCAATTCCGCTGGGATTGGGGGCGTGAACACGTGCTCTACGTGCATCTCACCCTGGTGCCGTTCATCGCCGCCGCGGGCGAGTTGAAGACCAAGCCGACTCAGCACAGCGTCAAAGAGCTTACTAGCTTGGGGATTCAGCCCGACATTCTGCTCTGCCGCACCGACCGCTACCTGGAGCAGAAAGTCAAGGCTAAAATCGCGCACTTTTGTAACGTGGATGAAAGCGCGGTGGTTACGGCGAAGGATGTAGAGTGTATTTACGAGGTGCCGCTGGTCTTCCATCAAGAAGGGCTGGATGAGCGCGTGGTCGAAAAGCTCAACATGTGGACCGGCACGCCGAACTTGCACAAGTGGGAAAAGATCGTTCAGACATTCAAAAACCCGCACGAGCGGGTGTGCATCGCCATGGTGGGCAAATACGTGGACCTGACCGATTCCTACAAGAGCCTCAATGAAGCCCTCGCCCACGGCGGCTTCGCCAACGAATGCCGGGTCGAGGTCGAACACGTCGATTCCGAGCAGTTGGAAGGCGGTTTCCTGCCCGAGGCGGTACGACGGGCGGACGGCTTGTTGGTGCCGATGGGGTTCGGTCAGCGTGGCACCGAAGGCAAGATCGCGGCGGTGCGCTACGCTCGTGAAGAGGGAGTGCCGTTTCTAGGTATTTGCTTTGGTATGCAGATGGCCGTGATCGAGTTTGGCCGTCACGTCTGCGGTCTGACCGACGCCAACTCTAGCGAGGTCGATCCCGACACCCCGCATCCAGTCATCGCCTTGATGAACCAGCAGCGCGGGGTAGTGCAAAAAGGCGGGACCATGCGCCTAGGCGCCTATCCTTGTGTCGTGCAGGATGGCAGTCTGGCGGCGCGGCTCTACAGCAAGAAGCGCCTCTCGGAGCGCCACCGTCACCGCTACGAATTCAACAATAGCTACCGCGAACTGTTTACTACTAAGGGCATGATCTTCAGCGGCCTGTCTCCCGACGGGGAACTGGTCGAGATCGTCGAGTTGCGCGACCACCCCTGGTTTGTCGGCGTGCAGTTCCACCCAGAGTTCAAATCGCGTCCATTTGATTGCCATCCCCTGTTCAAGGGTTTTGTGCG
>JBGPOI010000380.1:0-5078 GCA_041487975.1 Binatia bacterium
GCTGTATTGCTGAACGACAGGTTCTGAAGACCGAAATGCCTACTGCACTCAGAAGTGTTTCTGCGAAAACCTGATTTGATGGGGTTTTCTGGCCGTTACTCTCATTAGGTCTATTAGTCCGGGTCGTGAACGGTTACGCGGAACAGAGCAGAAATTAATCTGGCTGAGAAGCCACGTCAGGTTCCCTTTCTTTTTAAAGTCGGGCACCCAGGGAGCAGCCTCTGGCTCGGTGAAGAAGAGAATGCCGTTGTCCCCGTTCTTCCCCTCTTGCCATTTTCCGCACCGTTCGCGCCGCCACACTCCGCCACCCCCATTTGAGACGGTCAGCACCTTGGTGTGTACGTCATAATGAGAGGGTGTGCGTACCTCCACCAGCTTGCCCCTGCGGGAGATGTGAGCAGTCAGGGTATCTAGAGCAAAGTTGAAAAAAGTCTCAGTGGTGGACAGGCCGGACTCATCAATCAACAAACGAGTGAAGGGCTGCTGCTCCAGGTCATAGAGCCTGCACTCACCGTAAGAGAAGAAAAAGAACCGACCGTCAGCAGTCCGATAAACCTCACCGTGTTCGATAAGGTGTTGCCGAATCAAATCAGCCGCGGTGCGCTTCTTATCAAACCCCTTGAGGTCTTGGTCAAGAATAGTTTGCCTAATTGCTTCTCGTAATGAGTCGTCCTGGCCGTTCTTTGACCGTTCTTGCCTACGTTCCTCTCTTCTCCTAGCTACGGCAAAAAGAGGAGATGAGAGTGGAATCTGCTCGCATGCCAACAGCGCTTCGCGGCCCCCGCTGACAAGCAAGTCGTCCAACGCGATCTTATTCTGTGTTGTCATCACTCAATCACCTCCTCTGGAATCCGCAGGACCCGGACGTAAGCCCCGCGCCACTCTAACTCCGCCCCCAAGGCATACACTGCATGCAGAAGATCATCCCGGCCCTGCCACACATCGCTATCGGGCACCAGCATGAGGCGCCGTTCCTGACAGATGACGAGGTCAAGGTCAGGGATAGGGTTTCCGCCAGAAACCCAGTTCCACAGCCCGCCCAAGCCGATGCAAGGGAAACCCTCCTGGCACGCTTTAGCCGCCTTTTTCTCTCCCTCTGTGACGTAGAGGGTCACGCTGGGATCGGTCAGCGCCGCGCGCGCAAGAGGCGGGATGTACAGATGCACGCCCGAGCCCTTGCGTTGCAGGTAGCGCGTCGTGTGACCATTTTCGCCCTTGAGCGATGGGAACACCTTGTCCCTGCAGAACCCATCAACTCCTGGATAAGGAAAACAGAGCAGAGACTCGATATCAGGATTGTCGAACCCCAGATGCTTACGAATCCACCGGGGTGGAACGGTGTGAATGCCGAGTTCCAGAATCGTCTCGGCGTTCACACCCGACTTGGCGAGGTCAGCCAAGTGCTCAGGATGAAAGCCGCGGAGCCCGCCCACATCGTTGACGGGACAGCCAAGGTTTTCATGTTCGTGCGTGCCTGCTTCGCTGTTCAACATCTCCCCCTCCTCCCTGCCGTCCCCAGCTCGCGCATGGTCTCATCCACGAGCCGGGCAATGTTGTTCTCAGCCGGCGTGGCAGAGAGAAAACGCTCCAGATCTTCTCGTCGCACCACTAGTTTGCCATTTCCTCCGATCCGGAAGGCGCGAAGTTTGCCTTCGGCGATGGCTGCGTAGAAGGTGCGCTTAGCGATGGGCGCGTAGCGGTTGGCCGCGTCCGCGTCAAAATAAGCGAGGGTAGTTAAACGCTCGGGGTCAAATTGCCTGCGTCTACGTTGCGTGCTTGGCATAGAGCCATACTGCCACACCCAGCGCAACATGTAATCACTTACAGTGAGTATTTAAATGGGGGAATTCAGTATATGGATACTGAGATAGGGCAGTTCAGTACCCAGTCAGGGCGGCAGTGGGTGGAAACCTCAGCGCCCGCGGGCGCTCGGGGGAGCAGGAAGGAGGATAGTGAGGAGACGGGAGGTTTCTGCTTGGCGTTCGCGGTAGATCTTTGTGACAGCGGCCACAGAGAGGCGCTCTGGGATGCCCAGCGCTTTTAAGTTCGCCGCCACTTGGCGCATCGCTTCATTGTGCCCTATGTCGCTTTTTAACAACCGCTCTGCTTCAGCAATAATCTTACGGTTGCGCTGAAGATTGTTCATGGCCAGTTGGTAGCTTCGTATTCCTCTTTTGCCTTTGCGGGGACCAAACAATGCTTGCTGAATCTTGTCTCGCTCCCCCCGCTGGTGCCAGTCTGCGAGCAGCCTTCGTATCCACACCTCTCCAGAGAAAAACTCAAAATTCGCATGAAACAGCACCGGGAGTCCAATCAGTGCCGGCTCTCCTACCTGTAAAAGGATACTTAACCAGGAAAGCGACAGGATACGGTGGATTTCCTCAGATTTCGCTTCGCCTCTTTTGACTTCAGCACGGGCAATGGCAAGCAGCTCTTTCGCTTCTGCGTGAAACCCGAAACGAGTCAGCCTTTCGTATGTGTCCCACACTATCTGTCCCCATCCGGCCGCTTCGAGTTGAAAAGATTTTTCAGGGGTCTGCTGGCGAGCGGGCGCTCTGTTCTTCAGATCGTCGAGCATGTGCTTCTTGAGGTCTGCGAAAACTGCCTCGTAGGAAATCTCAGGGGGGACGTGATGGCAGAATCGCGCGCTTCGCCCAACGCGCGCGCGTTCTTGAGGGAGGTTCGCTGTGTATCGCGAACAGCAATGTTCTTTCTTGCCCTCCTGCGCGGAGGAACGTCTCCACGCTTTTTTGGGCTTCGCCGGGTGGGGGTCTTCACTGCTTCTGCTCCGTGCTTCTGCTGAGGTGAAAGAAAGGGAGCCAGACCGGGCAGAAGCAGAACCGGCTTCAGCGCGGTAGCTAATCGCGCCTAGGCTCCCTTTATGTGGGGCTAGTTTATCTTCGCCTTCTCTTCGTGTCCACCTCCTCGTGCTGTCGCAACCAAACAGGTTGCGGATAGGTTGCGTGCTCTGCTCAGATTAGCACCAGTTTGCATAAGGGCAGCCTATAAGTTATTGAGTTTCTTATGTGTCCCACGATGGGCCGTTTCGGCAAAAAGAGGACTGAGTAATGAGTGAGGCAGCGCCAAGGGGCAGAGGGCGGTGACTCGGCCCTCAGTCCTCAGCTCTCAGCAGTCGCTTTGTTCAGCAACAATAGTGATTACAATCTTGGGTCTTGTCGGCCTGCTGCCCGTGGGGCTTGTCCGTGCTGAGGTCGTCAAGCAGGCAAGTGGCGGGCCTCAAGAGGGATCGGTCGCTGCTCTGGCCATCGACCCGAAAACTCCCACGACGCTTTATACCGGCACCGGCGGCGGAGTGCTCAAGAGCAGCGATGGCGGAGCACACTGGGTCGCCGTGAATAGCGGCTTAGTCGATCTCAATGTCGAAGCTGTGGCGATTGATCCACGCAACTCCGTCATCCTCTATGCCGGCACCTATGGCGGAGTCTGCAAAAGCACTGACAGTGGGGCTCACTGGACTGCTATGAACACCGGCCTGCCAGCCAACACGCATCCTTATGTCCTCGTCATTGATCCACAGACTCCGACGACGCTCTATACCGGCAGTGGGGACGGGGTTTTCAAAAGTACGGATAGCGGGAGGCATTGGGCCACCAGCAACACTGGCTTGACCGATACCAAGGTCAACACTCTGGCTGTTGATCTCACCAGCCCGACGATCCTTTATGCCGGTACTCTCGACCACGGTGTCTTCAAGAGCGTGAATGGCGGACAGACCTGGACCTCCACGAATGCCGGACTGAGCGACATGCACATCCCTGCGCTGGCTATCGACCCGCAAACTCCGACGACGCTCTATGCCGGGACCGGCACGGGTATCGGCAAAAGCACGGATGGTGGGGCATCCTGGGCTGCCAGCAACACCGGTTTCCTTACCAGCACAGAAATTAGCGCCCTGGCGATTGATCCTGTCAATCCGCAGACGCTCTATATGGGAACTGACCAGGGCATCTTCAAGAGCACCAATGGTGGACAGAACTGGGCTGCCAGCAACAGCGGCCTGACCGAGCCCAGTGTCGAGGCTCTAGCGATCGACCCTTCACAGCCAGCGACCCTTTATGCCGGCACCTCCAGCGGGATCTTTAAGAGCACCAACGGCGGCAAAAGTTGGTCTGGTCTTCGTTGAGCGAAGCTTCTCCTTCCCTTTTCTCCCTTTCCTCTTTTGCCCGTTTTCCCTTTTCTGCTTCCCTTTTGCCCTTTTCTTCCCAGCTCGTGCTAGGATGGCACCATCACAACACAACATAGAGGAGGTACAGCATGGCCCGCGATGGCTCTTTTGAGCCCCCAGACAATGTCATCGACCTGGAAAAGTTCCGTGCCCGATGGGGATCGGGCTCTCCTTTCGGCCAGTTCTTGCGCGGCGACTTTTTCCGCAAAGTCGTTGGTCCTATTCTCATTGCGTTTATCGGCCTCAAGCTCCTGTTCTTCCTCTGTGTCACCTACGTGCGACCCAACGAGTATGGCATCAAAGTGGTGCGGGTGCCGGTGATTCCGGGGTTCATCAAGCGGGGAGTCCACAAAGAGGTGTACCAGACCGGCTTTCACTTCGTGCTCAAGCCCTTCGATTTCGAGGAGATGTATCTTTTTCCTAAGGACCTACAGGTGCTGGACCTCACGGGTGCGCGGGAAGAATCCGCACGGGAAGCGACTGTCAGCAAAGCGGCTCACATTCAGACCTCGGACGGTTTTTTCGTCGATGTGGATGTGAGTATTCTCTACAAAATCGTGGACCCTTATCTGGCCTTCACCAGCCTCGGCACCGGGCGTGCATTCGAGACCAACGGCATCATGCCTAAGGCTGAGCCCGTGCTGAAGCAGACCCTGGGCGAACTGACCACCGAGGAGTTCTATAACAGTCCGTTACGCTCGACCAAGATCCAACTGGCCAAAGACCTCCTCAACCACGAGCTGGCCGAGTACGGCCTCCAGGTCGATCAGGTACTGATCCGCTACTTCCGCTACACCGAAGAGATCCAGAAAAACGTCGAGGAGAAAAAACTCAAAGACCAGTTAGTGTTCAAAAACCAGGCCGAAGGCCGGGCCGCGACCGAAGGCGCCAA
>JBGPOI010000381.1:0-5067 GCA_041487975.1 Binatia bacterium
TCTGCTTCTTCAACACCCCTTCCCGCGCCAACACCTCAATCACTTCGCGCATCGTCCAGCCGTCCTCACCCCGTTCGGGGAAGCGCTCGGCCAACCTGAGCCGGCCCGTTGCAGCGAGGGTCTGCTGCGTGCCCCGCGCCATGACGGACGAGAAGCCGAAGTGTTCCAAGGTCTCGGCTAGCTCCCTCATCTCATCCGCCCGCCGGGCCGCGTGCATCGGATAAGTAGGGACCAGCCATTCGAGCGCCTGCATGACGCCGGGCAATAGAGCAGTGTAACGGTGCAGCAGTTCGTCGAGAAAACCGAACTCCTGCGCGGCAACTGTCAGTTCGTATAGCAACGCCACCAGTCCTTTGTTGAGGCCGGAGAAGGCCATTTTGAAGGCTGAGGCCTGACCGCTGCGGTCGCCGAGGACGTGCGTACGCAACGATTTGCCCAGACGCTCCGCGAACACTTGGGCCGGAGCACCACTCACGTAGACCGTACAGCGGCCGCGCACATCGCGAGCCGGGCCGACGATGCACGCATCAAGATAAGGCGCGCCGGCTTGCGCGATGATCTCGCCCACTTCCTGCGCAGCCATCGGTGAGATGGCATTGGCATCGACAAACAACGGTTTGTGGCCGGTGCCCTGCACCGCAGCGGCAAAATCCGCGGCCACCGTCTTGGCCGCAGTTGGGGGAATGATAGAGAGGACGGTATCAGCCCGTTTCACTACTGCCGCCATCGAGTCGAGCACGGTAATCGCCGTGCTCGCACACAACCGCCGGGTGCGCTCGCTACGGCCAACCAGGGTGGTCACCACGGAAAAACCGTCTTCCAATAACACGCGGGCCACGTTATGGCCCATATCGCCAGGGTAGAGAATCGCGATGGTGTACATGCTGCGCCTCTGTATTCCGCCAGTCAGCGGATTGTTTTTTTCTGCGTCTTCCAGGACGACCACCGAGAGGTCGCCCCTACACGGGAACGCTCCTTGGTGTATGATAGTTTTCTATGGCATCCGCTCCTGAGGAAAGAAACCCCTCGCGCAGTGGCTGGCTCCGTCGGTTCACAGTTGGCGGCGGCATCGTATTGCTCCTCGCGGCTGGAGCCGGCTATGCTTGGACTTTCACCCCCTCTTATTCACTCTACCGTATCAGACAGGCGCTGGAGACGCACGACTACATCCTCTTTACGCGGTACGTCGATGTAGACAGCGTCCTCGATCATGGGCTCGATGAGGTAGTCGGCAACGAGGAGAAAGACACGGAGAAAAACACGGAAAGTCGAGAGCCGCGTGGCGCGTTGGCAAAGGCGCTGCGCAAGGGGCTGCTGAAGAGTTTTGCCCGCGATGCACGCGCCGTGGTCAAAGCTGGCTTGGATATCGCTGTCGAACAGGCAGTGAAAAATCGCGAGAGCCAACTCCCGGAAATCCCAGCTTCCGCCGTGGTTGCCGCCCTGTGGGCTGGGCGAGCAGGAGGCGACACGCGCAGTTATCCCATCAAGGTCAAGGGGGGCAAGCAAATTGAAGTGAAAGCCCGCCAAACGCCCGAGGGCCTCTGGCGGGTGGTGGAGATTGAGAACCTACCAGCCCTTTTGCCTGCCCTGAAGTCGCGTTCCGCACCGGAACATGCCGAGCACTCAGAAGAGCAGAAAAAGGAGAAGAATGATGAGCCAGACGAACCCTAAGCTGTCCTTTGGCCTGTGGTATGCGTTTCGCAACCCACCCCAATGGCGCCGCTCGTATCAGGACATCTACGCCGAGATCATCGAGCAAATCGTCTGGGCCGAAGGGCTGGGGTACGACGATGTGTGGCTCACCGAACACCACTTTGCTGACGACGGCCATGCCCCGTCGCCCTTGCCCCAGGCCGCGGCGATTGCGGTCAAGACCAAGAAGATACGCATCGGTACCGGCGTGCTCTTGCTGCCGCTCTATCATCCGGTGCGGGTGGCTGAGGACGGCGCTACGATCGATATCCTCTCCGGTGGCCGTTTCGAGTTGGGCGTCGGGGTCGGCTATCGCGTCGAGGAATTTGCTGGTCTGGGAATCCCCCGCGAGCAACGCGGTGGTCGCGCCAACGAGGGGCTGGAGATCATTCGCCGGTTGTGGGAAGGCGAAACCGTCACCTACAAAGGGAAATACTTTCAGATTGAAAACGCGCGACTGACGCCTGAGCCGGTGCAACGGCCACGACCACCGATCTGGGTTGGTGGCTTTGCCGACGCCGCGGTCAAACGCGCCGCCCGTTTGGGGGACGGCTACATTGGCACCGGCGAGATGAAGACGCAGTACCAGGCCTATCTGGCCGAATTAAAAGCGCTGGGCAAAGATACCGCTAAGCCCAAACTGGCCGGCGGTCATTTCTGGCTCATCGTCGCCAATGACCCGGAGAAGAGTTGGCGTGAGATCGCTCCGCACGTCCTCTACCAAATCAACGTTTATGCCGAATGGATCGAGAAGGCCGGACAGCACCTGTTTCCCCACCTCCCTGACGAAGCGGCCCTCAAAGCCAGCGGCATCCTCAACATCGTCACACCCGAGACCGCCGTGCAACTGATTAAAGACTATGTTGCGGAAGTGCCGATTCAGCGCTTCTACACCTGGACGTTGCCTCCCGGTTATCCAGTGAAGAAGATGAACGAGCACCTGGAACTATTCGCCGCCAAGGTCATACCGCATTTTCGCTAACAGCCGAGAGCTAAAAAAATGCACTGTCATCACTGTGAGTTTGAGGTTGCGGCAGATTTCCAGTTCTGCCCCAAGTGCGGCAATAAGTTGAGCCGAGACTGTCCGCAGTGCGGCTACGTCTGTCCTCCAGAGTTTCGCTATTGCCCCAAGTGCGGCACGGGAATTACGCGGGGGGCCGCGGTGGCACCTCAACCCGCTGCCCAGGCTGATCGATCTATGGCTCAGCAGGCAGATTTGCCTCCCTCCGCAAGGGCCACGCCGATAGTTGCTGAAGCGGAACGGAGGTCAGTGACGGTCTTGTTTGCCGATGTGGTGGGTTTCACCAGTCTAGCCGAACGGCTCGACCCGGAGGAACTCAGGAGCCTGATGATGGGCTGCTTCCAAACCCTAGCCGAGGAGATCCGCCATTACGACGGCTTCATCGAGAAATTCATCGGCGATGCCATCCTCGCTGTCTTTGGCGCCCCGGTCGCCCACGAGGACGATCCTGAGCGGGCCGTCCGGGCGGCATTGGGCATGCAAGCCCGGTTGCAGCAGGTACGGACCAACGTGGGCGGCTCGACCGCTGGAGCGCTCGCCATGCGCATCGGCATCAATACCGGCCTGGTGGTGGCGGGAACCGTGGGCGAGGGCAAGGATTACGGGGTCGTCGGGGATACGGTGAATGTGGCGGCTCGGGTGCAACAGATGGGAGCGCCGGGACAGGTAACCGTTAGTGAGGAGACGCATCGCCTCATTCGCAAGTCCTTTGACTGCCGTCCTCTCGGCGCCGTCTCCTTGAAAGGGAAGACCGCACCAATCCATACCTTTGAGGTGGTCGGTCCCAGGGTGGGACGAGCCTCCACCCTTGAGGCAGAATCGCTGAGAGCACCTCTTATCGGACGCGACGAGGAACTGCGGCAACTCATGGAGTTATGCGCTCGGGCCCGCAAGGGAAAGACTCAGGTGGTAAGCCTCAGCGGTGAGGCGGGCATCGGGAAATCCCGGCTCTTAGCCGAATTCCTCCGCCGACTCGGTGCCGAAGGCCTCCTCGGTCAAATCACCCTCTACCGAACGACCTGCTCGGCTTTGGGCAGCGAAGCCTATCGCGTTCTCATAGACTTCTTCCGCACCTGCTTTGCCCTCACGCCGGAGGACAGCGCCGCGCAAGCCAGAAGTAAAATCGCGACGATCTTACAAGCAATCGGCGCCCCAACCGAACCGATTGTTCCGGTGGTGGAGAGCCTTTTAGGTCTTGCCGAAAAAGAACTGAGCCTCGTACACCTGGACCCCGAACAGCTCAGGCGCCAACTCTTCCTGGCAGTGAAAGAGATCTGCCAGGGCCAGTGCCGACAGCGTCCTGTTCTCCTGATCGTAGAGGACTTCCAGTGGGCCGATGCCGCCTCCGTGGAGATCCTCCGTTCCCTGGTCGATCGGGTCTCTGATCGACCGCTGCTGTTACTTCTGGTGGCCAGGCCGACGACGCAGATGGGCATGATCTACAGCGCCAACGTAGACGCAACCGTCATCCGTCTCCAACCGCTGGCCGCAGAGGACAGCGAGACCCTTCTCGAGGCATTGCTTGGTCCGCTGGTCTCGCCTTTCCAGCCGGCCTTGCGGGATTTGCTGACGCGCCGAGCCGCCGGAAATCCCTTCTTCTTGGAAGAAGCTGTCCGCTCCCTCATCGACACGGGCATCCTCATCAAGACTCCTGGAGGGGCCCGCTTCTCCGGAGACTTGACGAATCTGGAGGTTCCCACCACAGTGCAGGGAGTTATTCTCTCCCGCTTAGATAGTCTGGAACCGGGGGCGAAGCAGCTTCTGCTGGAAGCTGCCGTGATCGGGCCCAGCTTCGAGCTTGAACTGCTCCGCCAGATCATCACTCGGCCCCAAGAGTTGCAACCCCATCTGGAGATGCTGCTCCACGCTGATCTCCTCAGCGAGATCCCCGATACTGCCGGCCGACCGACCGAATACCGTTTTCGCAATACGCTCATCCAAGAGGTAGCGTATAACAGTCTGTTACGAAAACGCCGCCTTGACCTTCATAGGCAGATCGCCAGGGCCCTGGAGCGTCTCTATGCCCAACACCTCGACGAACATCTTCCCCAACTCGCGCATCACTATAGTCTGAGTGATGACCACGGGCGGGCTCTCCAGTATCTCCTGCGCTTCGGGGATAAAGCCGCCCGGATGTACGCCAATCACGATGCTCTCGGTTGCTACCGCCGCGCTCTGGACCTGCTTGAACAACAGGGCGACCAACCCGCGCTCAAGGCGGAAGTTCTGGAGAAACTGGCCGACGCGCACAGTGCCGCGGGAGAGCCAGAGGCCGCCCTGGAGTCCTGGCAGGCGGCCTTGGCGCGCTATGAAACACTGGCGGAAAAGGAGCGTCTCGCCGCGGTTCATCGCAA
>JBGPOI010000382.1:0-5061 GCA_041487975.1 Binatia bacterium
GCCAACACCACCCATAACATCTCGATTCTCAACGGGCCGGACACTAAGCTGCATCATATTGGCTTTCGCGCGGATGACTGGACGGAGATCCGCCGTGCGGCAGACATCCTGGCTATGAACGACGTCGAGATCGAGATTGGGCCGACCCGGCATGCTATCACGCGGGGATTCACGGTGTATTTCTTTGATCCCTCGGGTAACCGTTTTGAGTTCTTCATGGATAGCGCCCGTCCAGACCCGGATGACAAACCGATCACCTGGACCGCTGACCAGATAGGTCGGAGCGTGTTTCTGTATGAGAAGAACCTGCCCGAAGCGTTCATGACCCGGTGTTCATGAGGCGGGAAAAATGCTCAGTTGCCGGTTCGGATACGAAGGCTACGACGGCGGCCCGGAAAGGAGACCGTTCTATGCCCTATCGTGTTGAGCGTATCGACCCTCAGCGCACTGCGCTGATTGTGGTGGACATGGAGAATGACTTCGTCGCACCCGGTGCCCCTATGGAAACGCCTGCCGGGCGAGCCATGCTGCCCACTCTCAAGCGTGCCATTACCTTCTGCCGCGAGCAGGGTATCCGGGTCATCTACACCACCCACGCCCACCGCCGTGATGGCTGCGATATGGGCCGCTTCGCGGACCTCTGGTCGCCGGTCAGGCACAGGGCCGGTCTGGTGGATGGTGAGCCCGGCATCGAGATCTATCCTGAGATCGCACCCCGAGCTGACGAGATCGTCATCAAGAAGCGCCGCTACAGTGCCTTTTATGGCACTGATCTGGAGATCATCCTTCGCGGCTTGGGTATAAACACAGTGGTCATCTCCGGTGTCACCACCGAGAACTGCTGCCACGCCACCGCGCGTGACGCTCTGTTCCGCGACTACAAAGACGTTTTCCTATCCGACGCCCCCGCGACCTTCGACTACCCTGACGTTGGCCAAGGTGGGATGGTGGCCGCAGAAGTACACCGCGCCACTCTGGTGATCCTTTCCGTCTCTACTGCTGATGTTATGACCACCGACGAGTTCATTGCCCGCACCGCGGCCGCACAGCCTGTGGCGGCTGCTGGTTGAGGTCGCCGGCTGCACCTGTTTCTGAGAACCTCCCCCTGAGCTTTGAACCACTCTAGCACGTCAGCATCCACACGCAGAGAAATCGAGGCCTGAAAGCTTGCAACAACGTCGGGGCAGCCGTATGCTCCCGACAGCAGCACTCTCTTGCCAGAGGGCAAATAAGGAGGACCCAACATGGCCGTGAAAACATTTCCTATCGAGGCGGGCCACATCATGATGTTCGCCCGCGCCATTGGCGACGACAACCCGATTTATGCGGACGCAGCCTATGCCCAGACCACCGAGCCGGGGTCTATCATTGCTCCGCCGACCTTTGCGATCGCCAGTGCCCAATTTGATCCCGCCTATCCCCTGCGGCCCAAAATCGGGCAGCCCTGGTTCGGCTCGGGTAAGGAACCTACCGGCGTGCAACGCAGTAGCGGTGGTGGTGGCGGCGGTCTCCATGCCGAACAACACTTCACCTATCACCGTCATCTCCAGCCCGGCGATGTCTTGACGGCAACGGTGCAGCCGGGCAAGACCTGGGAAAAAGAAGGGCGACGCTCGGGCAAACTAGTCTTCTCGGAGACTGTGACCGAGTATCGGGATCAAAACGGAGAACTGGTCATTACCGCTCGCGGCGTTGGGGTCCGCACCGAACGCCCCGTGGATCAGAAGTAGGAGGGCAGTCATGGCATTGTCAGCACGCACGCTTAAAGTGGGAGATACCCACGAGGAACAAATCGTGAACAACCTGACGCGGACCCAGCTGGTGCAATACGCGGGCGCGTCTGGTGATTACAACCCCGTTCATACCGATGAGGTCTTCACGACCAAAGTTGCCGGATATCCCTCGGTGTTCGCCCATGGCATGCTCAGCATGGGCATGACGGGCAAGATGCTGACCAACTATGTCGGCGATGGGCGCCTCACCACCTATGGGGTCCGTTTCACACGCCAGGTGTGGCCCGGAGATACCCTGACCGCCAAAGCCACCGTGAAAGCCATCAGAGAAGAAGGCGGTCAGTATTTTGTTGATCTTGATGTCACCACTGTGAATCAAGAGGGCGCTGAGGTGGTCAGCGGGTACGCGTCTGCCCGGATTAATCCCTAAGGAGGTTAGACTATGCCGGAGTGGAAATCGCCGACACAAGCTGAGGTAGAGAACTACTTTGCGCGTCTTAACAATTGGGGCCGTTGGGGAGACGATGACCAGCGGGGCACCCTCAACTCAATTACCCCGGAGAAACGGGCGGCTGCGGTCGCCTTGGCCCGCAGCGGGCGCGTCGTCTCGCTGGCGCGGGATCTCACGCCACAGCCGACCTTAGACTACCACATGCTCTGTCCTGTCCGACGCGGCAATTCTAAAGCCGCAGTAGATTATGTGGGCATGGTCTATCATGGGGTAACCGTGACCCATATGGATGCCCTCTGTCATGTGGAGTATCAAGGCAAGCTGTATAACGGCCGCAGCTTTGAAGACAACATTCGCTTTGGAGGAGCCAAGTGGGGTGCTTTGGATGTCTGGTTTGATGGTGTCGTCACCCGCGGTGTGCTTCTCGATGTAGCGGCTGGGCGGACAGAGGGCTACGTGAAGATTGGGAAACCAGTGACCCCGCCTGAGCTGGATGCTGCCGCGGCCCGAGCCGGGGTAACCGTTGAGCCTGGCGATGTTGTCGTTGTACGGAGTGGACGGGAAGCTTACGAAGCTGCGAGGACCAATGTTGCCTCTTCAGTTTCTCCACAGAGTTTCTCCAATATTGATTCACGCCCTGGCCTGCATATCTCTTGTCTTGAGTGGCTGCGCGAACACGACGTAGCCGGCGTCACTTGGGATATGCTGGATGAATATCCAGTTGGTTATGATGGGATCGATTTTGGCGTCCATCTGGGGATTCCTCTGCTGGGGCTGTGCCTGATTGATAATGCCTATCCCGAACGTCTGGTGGCTGCCTGTGCTGAAGAGAAGCGCTGCGAGTTTCTCTTCGTTGCCATGCCATTGCGCATCGCTGGGAGTACGGGGTCGCCCTGTCAACCGGTTGCCATTTTCTAAATCGAACTACATGAAATTGGAACGCAATCGGGGTAGCGTGCGCTGTGCGCACGTCTAGCGCTGGAAGGATGCCCATCACTACACAAAGGAGGATGTACAATGGCAGAGCCTGGAATCTTTGAAATCATCTATTCAACCCGCGCCATGCGCCGCCTGAAGCCGGATCCGATTCCTGAAGAGACGCTTAAGAAAATTGTCGATGCGGGTACCCGCGCCCCCAGTGGCGGCAATACGCAAGAGTGGGGGTTTGTCTTGGTCCGGGACCCGGAGCTGAAGCGTTTTATCCGCGATTACTACTGGAACACGTGGCAGCAACTGCGGGCCAAGAGAACTATCCCCACGACCAATCTCCCGCCTGCTCAGCAGCGCATGCTCAATGCCGCGTCCGATCTCGCTGCCCATGTGGACGAAGTGCCGGTGATTCTCCTCGCCTGCGCGCATAAGGAGTATTCGCCCTTAGCCGCGATGAACAATCCCCGCGCGAGTACGATCGTCGTGCACGGCTCGATCTTTCCCGCGGTACAAAACATTCTGTTAGCCTGCCGCGCCTTAGGTGTCGGGGCGACGCTGACCACTATCCACTGTTTCTTTGAAGAGACACTCAAACAAAAACTGGGTATCCCAGACACGATGGAAGTCGCCGCGATGATCCCGATGGGATATCCGCAAGGCAAGTTCGGTCCGGTCAGCCGCAGGCCGGTCGAGGAGGTGATCCACTGGGACCGCTGGGGGAATCAGAAGAGCTGAGGAGAGTCCGGCAGCTTCCGTGCCAGGTGGCGATCTCTCCGGTAAAGGAGAGTTGCCGATGACGTTTGCTGAAGTGCTGGGGCAGGTGCGCACAAGAATGGGGTCAGGTCTTGAACCATAACTTTTCTCTTAATCCTCGTCGATCCTGACGTACGCTCCTCACGAGCCCGTAATGCGAAAATGATAAGTCAAGACCTGACCCCTACCTCTCTAACATGGCGCACGCTACTACGAAGGTGTGGGGTGGGCGACATGGCTGCGAACAGGTAGCGCAATCTTAGGGGTAATGTATAATTCGCATGTTGAGATTGGACCTGGCGAGAAACGGTGGCGACGTGGGGCAAAACAATCGAGAGAGCACGAGACCTTCTATGAATTTACCAAGCCGGGAAGAGCTTTATGATCGTTTCGTGAGAAACCTGGAGCCTCAGCACAGAGGAGAATTTGTTGCTGTTCACGCCGATGGCCGGGTCATCATTGATAAGAATGATATCGCCGTCGTGGACCGAGCACTGAAGCAATTTGGTCCAGGGACTTTTGTGCTGCTCAAAATCGGCAGTAGAGGAGTGGGGAAGTGGCGTTGCCTACGGTCGTTGTGACCCCTGCGTATCCGTATCTGGATCTCGAGTTTACCATCGGCGCCTTTCGTTCCCCAATCATTCTTGCGTATGTCGATACTGGGTTCGACGGCTATTTGATCATCCCCACCGCGCGGACAGCGCTCCTTGGTCCGCCACAATTTTCCGCGCCCTGGGAGCTTGGGGATGGGTCAATAGTGCAGGCACAGGAATACCGCGGGGATATCCATGTATCTGGCTTGGCTGTCACCATTCCTGCCCGTATTACTCTTTTGGGGGAAGAGTACCTGGTCGGCCGTGGCATTGTAGACCGCCTGCGCCTGACGTTTGATCACGGCCAGCGTCTACTTATTGAAACGTAAATCCGCCATGACAAATGGGATCAGGCAAGTGTTATTGATCTTTAATAGGATCTGAATCGCAGGCCTTACCTCAGTTCCTCCAACAACGCCCTGGCCTCTTTGAGATCCGCCGTCTCAAACCCCTCCGTGAACCAGCCGTAGATCTCCGCCAATATTTGTCGCGACAAGAATGGGGTCAGGTCTTGAACCATAACTTTTCTCTCGATTCTCGTCGTTCCTGACGTGTGCTCCTCACGAGCCCGTAATGCAAAAGTGATAAGTCAAGACCTGAC
>JBGPOI010000383.1:0-5039 GCA_041487975.1 Binatia bacterium
CAACTTTACAACTTGTGTCTAGAGGCCATCTGTCAGATCAAAATGGCAATACAATTGATGAACTGAAAATTGAGTTCTGCATCCGGCTAATCGACACTGAAGAGAACTGGCGAGAAGTTGTTAAGGAACTCGTAGCGAATGCAAAAGACCCGAATCAAGGCACGATAACCGAGAAGGCATTTGCTCGAACGAACAAGCGGCCCTTCATCTACAATGAGATGAAATTTGCATCGCAATCGGAAATCCGGGTCGCACAGGAACTTGAGCGACGTCAAGTATTATTCTTCCCGTTGCCGCTAGCGGTGCGCGCAGAGACTGGCAACTTATTCGAAGACCACCGAGAAGTTGACTTTCTTGTTTGCCAAGATGGGGTTTGGGGTATTCTTGAAGTTGCATATCATCCTGACCGCTACGAGCAAGACAAACAGAAAGATTTGTGGTTCAAACGTTCTGGGATTCTGTGTGTAGAACACTATACTGCCGAACGATGCTATGAGGAGTCTAGTGTAGTGGTCAGCGAGTTCCTGAGCATCTTGGCGAAATACAAACGTTAACCGGGCCTGCCTAACAAACCCATTGCACTGTATTGCCGCCCGCTTGCGGTTCGGAATGAATCTGAAAGGTCCCGGCTTGGGCGGCAAACGGTGACCGGGCGCGTTAGGCCCGACATGATACCTTCCGGTTTCTACCCCTATCGGATACGATTGAGGATATGCGGGTTCCGGAATATCTCGATGTTGATCCCCGAACGCTGCACTTGCCCTCGACTCGGCCAACGGGTGCGGACCCACTCAAGCTGCAACGGCAGATCATTCACTATGGAGCCTCGACCCAAGGAATCCCACCGATTTTTGTTTATCGAGGGACCGATGGAGGATTGATCATTTTCGATGGGGTCACGCGTGCAACCCGGGTCGCCAAGCTGCAGCCCGGGGCGCTGGTGCGGGTCGAAGTGATTGGGGAACTTTCGGTGCCTTGCGGGCATTTACCGACGATAGGAGAGCAATTGCCATGACGAATGAAACTAGACGAGAACTGTTGCAAGTGTTAGGCGAGTTGAGTGAGCAGTGTCCAGAAGTGCGCTTGGGCCAACTGATCGCCAATCTGGGGACCCTAGCCAAGGGACCCACAGTGGAAGCGATTTGGGATGTAGAGGATGAGGAGCTGCTGGAGGCGGCGAGGCGACAGTTAGAAGTTTTTCGTGCCCGTCTCTCAGCCGTGGCGTAAGGTGGCCTAACTCACCGTTGCACCTGAGCGCCGCCCGCTTGCGGTTTGGAACAAACCTGAACGAACACGAAGGGGCGGCGGCAGGTGACCGCCCGCGTTATCGTCTACGCCTGGGTATTGATGCCGAACCCCTTTCACTTGTTGGTGCGGACGGCTAAGCAATCGCTGGCGCGCACGATGCGTTCCTTCTGACGAGCTACGCCGGAGGGCTCAATCGGCGCCACCGTCGAGGCGGTCATCTGTTCCAGAGCCGCTACAAATCCATCTCCTTATCTCACCTGACTACCGGCGCGGCCAGGGACCCAGAGATCGACGCCCGGCGTTCACCGGTAGCAGTCTGGGAGGCCGGCAAAAGGGAAAGAAAGGTCTTCAAAGCCGGTGGTAGTGAACCGGTAATGTTG
Source organism: Binatia bacterium (assembly GCA_041487975.1). Lineage (GTDB taxonomy): Bacteria > Desulfobacterota > Binatia > Bin18 > Bin18 > JACQEL01. Next base: position 1,629 of record JBGPOI010000383.1, read on the forward strand.
GTGGTGAGTTGCAGATCGAGACCGCTCCGCGCTACTGGCGTACGCAACGTAATCCCTCCTTGGAGAGAAGCCTCAACGCCGTCCGCACTGAGTTGCAGTTCGGAGATTTCTAACCGCCCCGCGGCCAGCGAAGCGCGCAGATGAGCCTGGACCGTTTGCAGAGCGGGAACCGGGAATCCGTTGAGAGTCCCGGCTCGCAACCCACCGTCGGTAAGGGTGACAGTAAAAGTTCCCTGCAGAGAATACAGGTCGGCGGGATTCCCGAGCAAATCCCCAGCCGCGGTGACACTGCCCGCCACCCGACCCTGACCCCAAGGCGCGGGGAAGGGCCACTGCTCGAGAGCGATATGATGCAGGGCAAGTTGGGTGCTCATTCCCCCGACCACTTGACGCACCGTTCCAGCGCAGGCGCCGCCGTACAGCTCAGCACTGAAAGTGAGCGGCCACGGCTGACTACTGAACAGGAGGCCGACCAGAGAGGGCTGGAGGGTCAGACGTGAAAGCTGTACCCCAGTCACCCCCAAAGGGGGACTCTCAAAGCGGAGGTCTCGTAAGACACACCCTGCCAGCCACGTGCAGTCACCTTCCCCGTAGCCGACCCGCATTCCCGACCCTTGTGTCATGGATGTCACCAGTCGTGGTAAAAACACGCCTGAGGGAAAGGTCAGCACAACAAAAAACACAAAACACGCCAGCGTATAGAATAGCCAGCCGGTCCGAGATGACAGCATCGGCAGGCGCTCACCGAGACGTCCAAGCCGGCCGAGAGGAGTTGCCCCCCAGTTCGCCGACCACGCAGGACGCAGCGAGCGCAGACTACCGAGCGCCGATTGCAACAGTGGCAAGGGAGACATCAAAGGTATACGGGTCCTTGTAGCGTTTCTTGATCGCTAGATGTACCGTCCGCAGCGGCACACTGGCGGTGTCGATCTTGTACAGCAGTTCGACCAGTTCGCGGAGAGACACCCCGCTCAGCGTAAGTTCAACCGTTTCCTGCTCCGCTCCGGCGTGGGTTTCGTGTCCCGCGGGATTAATCCCGGTGACTTTGTCACGACCTACGGTGCCACTGGTCAAGCTCTCCAGAAAGGCGACCGGAGAGACGTTCGTGGTAGGAACCAACCGGCTCCTGTCCACCTCTTGGCGCAGGAGACGGTAGGTACGGCTCAAGGTCATCACTTCCTGTAGCTCGCGCTCCTTGGCCGCTACCCGAACACGCAAGCGAGCATCGGCCTCCCACAACGGGTCCACAACTAACAGATAGAAGAGTGTCCCACCTAACACGAGAGTCGCCGCGCCGACAAAGCGCTGCTCTCGCGGCGATAGACGAGCCAAGAGGGTGGACACCCTCCGCAGGTCAAAGCCCGGCGCCACCGTCATTCGTGAGAGGCGAGCCCGAAGCGTCCACAAATCAAAACGAAAGGGGATGTTCATAACCTTCGCATTCCGCATTCACCATCACTGTTTCTCCTGCGGGAAAAGCATTTGTAGGGCAAAAGAGACTTTCTTCCCTCCTGCCGTCGTTTTGACGTCCTTCAATTGCACCTCGCGAAACATCCCGAGTCCAGCCGCAGCCGTCTTGATCGTTTCCGCCGCGTCGAATGAGGTGGTCGTGCCACGCAGTCGCACCGACTCGTCATCAAGCGTCCACTCGTCGAGGTCCAAGTTGACCTGCTCAGGCAGCGTACTACTCAACTGCCGGAGCACTTCGAGCGGTGAGGCTGCCGCACCGGTCATGAGCCGCTGGCGGCTTTGTAACGCGGCGACGGCGTCCTGGAGTTGTGCCTTCTCGCTGACGATCGTCTGCTGATCCGGCAGGGCGGTGGTAAACACACGGCGAATCTCCTGGCGCAGCGCCTCGTAGCGAGTGTTGAGACGTTGCATCTCCACCACAACAGCAAGACCAGCAGCGAGAGCGACCCCCGCGGCTATCCACCCCAAACCGGTCAATTCGCGGCGCCAAGCGGCGCGCTGTCCTTGATAGGTGAATTCTCCACGCCGCAGGTTGATTCCTGACGTCGCCAATCCCAGCGCTTCAGACAACCCTGATCCCAGACAGGCGGCAAAAATCCCCTGCTCTTCGCGATATTCCGCCGGTACGGACGGCAGTGTCAGTTGAGCGAAAGGCAGGACCTCGGCGGCAAAAGCGCGTCCCAGTTCGTCCCTGAGCTGGGCGATGCGCTCCCCTCCCCCGCAGAGAAAGAAACGAGTCGGCAGCGGTGACTCGTCCTCCCTAAGCGCGAGCAGAGTCCAGCGCAGTTCCTGCAGGAAGGCAGTAAACCCACCGACCCGACTCAGGCCCACGCTCAGCGTACGCAGACCACGCAGGACCCCATCGCACAACAGCACGACAGAGGTGCGGGTTTCTCCGATATCGAGCAGCACTTCTCCACCCCGCGCTTCGATACCAGCGAGGCGCGGCAGCGGGAGCGAGGCGAGTGGAACCAGACCAACAGCCGTAGGATCAAGCCCCGCCGCCGCCAGGGTAGCGAGATGCTCAGTCAACGTGAGCCGCGGCACGGCGACGGCGAGAACTGTCACCCCTTCCTCAGTGCGCTGCACCATCTGGAAGTCCACCAGCACTTGATCCAAGCCAAAGGGGATTTGACTTTCCAGTTCAAAAGGAACGGTCTGTTCGAGTTGGCGCGACCGAGCGAAGGGCAAAGAGAGCAGGCGGTGGGTCACCGCATCTCCTGGGATACAGGAGAGCACGGTGTCCCCGCGCAGGTTGTGAGCTTCGCACAGTTTCTGTACTTGCTCCGCCAGAGGGCGGTCAGGGTCGCGCCGTTGGCGAAAGAGGCCGAGCACCCGGCAGCCTTTCAAGGTGCTCTCGATCAGTGCTGCCTTGAGAGTGTGGGAACCAAGATCCAGAGTAAGAATCCGCCGCGCCATGGTCTCAGCCTCTCAAGTCGTGCCTTCGCTGACGGACAGTACAGAAGTCGGGTGCCAATAAATCGGCGTAACGGCCGCGGCCCGACGTTGCACGATCACGGTGAGGCCCTGGCTGATGGGCGCCACCGTGGCCAGGGCATGAATAGCAAAAAACTCGCTGCGGACGTCAGCGAGGTTCAAGGCATCCACGGGAGCGCGCGGGTTAAACCCCAAGCGCTCGCGCAAGTCGTTGGGTCCGTGCACCGGGGTTTCTACTCGCGATTTGAGAAACTGCTCCAAGGCCGCCTGATCGACCGAGGGAAAGAGCGCGGTCAGAACCTCGAGAGGAGCCGTGTTGACGTTGATTTTGCTATTGTTGTTGGGAAGGACGGTGATCACCTCAGCAAGGCGAGCACGGAGGGCTGGCGTGAAGCCCTCGATCAGACCAAGCTCACCAAGAGTGAGCAAGGGACCATTGCGGGGAGTGTACGGCGGCGTAAGACTGAGGTAGTGGGTCTTCTCGGCTCCGCGGGGCTCGGGAAA
>JBGPOI010000384.1:0-5019 GCA_041487975.1 Binatia bacterium
AGCGGCTCTGGGCATATTGGCAGACACAGTTGGCCGGCCAATTACCCGTGCTCAATCTTCCGACCGATCGGCCTCGACCGCCCATCCAGACCTATGGCGGAGCCGCGCACGCCTTCAAGCTGAATGATGAACTGATCTGGCGGCTCAAGGCGCTCGCGAAGGCCGAGGGGGCGACCCTGTACATGACCCTGCTGGCGGCGTTCCAAGTGATGTTTTACTACCACACCGGTCAAGAAGACATCCTGGTGGCTTCCCCCGTGGTCGGCCGGAGTCGGGCCGAGTTTGAAGGGATCGTGGGCTTCTTCGCCAATCCTGTGGTCTTACGAGCGAATCTTTCTGGGAATCCCACATTCCAGGTGTTTCTTAGCCAGGTGCGCCAAACGGTGCTAGCGGCTCTCGATCATCAGGATTATCCTACCCTTCTCTTAGTCGAACGACTCCGGCCGGCCCGGGATCCCAGCCGCTCGCCGCTCTGCCAGGTCATGCTCGTACTGGATAAACCGCACCGGCTCGCGGAGCCGGGAGCCCCAACATTCGTGCTGGGCGAAACCGGGCTTCGTATGAATCTGGGGGGGTTAGTGCTGGAGTCCTTCCCCCTGGAACGTCGGGCAGCCACTCTCGATCTGGTATTGATGATAATGGAGACGGCAGGATCGTTCGCTACCACCATACAATACAACACCGACCTGTTTGAGGCTGCTACCATCACTCGGATGGCAGGACACTTTGCAACCCTGCTACGCCATATCGTTATACAGCCCAATACCCGATTGAACGCCCTAAAAGAAAGACTCGCCGAGGCGGACAGGCAACAACAGGTCACAGCCCGAAAAGAGCACAAAGAGACGAATCTCCAAAAGTTAAAGAATGTGAAGCGGAAGGTCGTGAGTAAGTGGCAACTGAACGGAGATGGCGCGTTATGACAAACTCGGCACTTGAAAAGTCCAGCCTCAAGAAGTTAGGGGAGGTAAGGCGGAAAACCCTCAGGGTGTCACAAAAGGAATTAGTCAAGGCGGAGTGCCTGCAGCTCAGCCGCCCTCTCCCGCTGGTGATCCAACCTGCTGTAGACGGCATAGATTTAGTGTCTTGGGCGACAAGCAATCGGGAGTTTATCGAGACCCATTTACTGCGGCATGGAGGAATCCTTTTCCGCAATTTCGCCATGAAATCAGTGGCTGAGTTCGAGCAGTTCATTGTGGCTATTGCCGGAGAGTTGATGGAGTATCACGACCGTGCAACGCCGCGCAATCAGGTGACCGGCAACATCTATACCTCAACGGAGTACCCTGCAGCTCACAGCATTGAGCTGCACAACGAGAGTTCGTATGCCTCTACCTGGCCTTTGAAAATCTGCTTTTTCTGTGTCACCCCTCCCCTGCAAGGAGGAGAAACGCCGATTGCGGATACGCGGAAAGTGTTCACACGCATCGACCCAAAGATCAGAGAGCGTTTCATACAACAGAAAGTGAGGTACGTGCGAAACTTTGGCGGTGGATTAGGCCTTCCCTGGGAGACGGTTTTTCAGACCAAGGATAGAGCCGTGATGGAGGAATATTGCCGTAGTGCTGGCATCGAGTTTGAGTGGAAAGAGGGGAATCGCCTGAAGACCCAACAGGTTCGCCCGGCTGTTGCCAGACACCCGCGAACAGGTGAAATGGTCTGGTTCAATCAAGCTACCGCGTTCCACGTCTCAACCTTGGAACCGGCGCTACGCGAGGCGTTGTTGGCGGAGTTACCGGAGGAAGAGGTCCCGAAGAATGTCTATTATGGTGATGGCTCGCGGATTGAGTCTGCGGTGTTAGATGAACTTCGCGAGACCTATCGGCAAGAAACGGTCGCCTTCCCCTGGCAGGAAGGGGATCTCTTGATGCTGGATAACATGTTAGTGGCGCATGGACGTGCGCCCTTTGTGGGCCCCCGAAAGATCGTAGTAGGGATGGCTGAACCCTTTCATTGGCAAGACATGTAGCGCAGGGGAGCGGAGGTACAGGCATGCAACAGGAAGTGATTGAAGGTTTTCGACTTTCGCCTCAGCAAAAGCATCTGTGGTTGTTGCAGCAAGTTGACCACAGCCTGCCTTATCGTGCCCAGTGCGCCGTCCTGATCGAGGGAAATCTTAACACAAAGATTTTCAAAGCAGCCTTGCAGAATGTCTTCGCTCGACATGAGATCCTCCGCACCACCTTTCAGTGCTTGCCCGAGATGACCGTTCCAGTTCAGGTTATAACTGACAGCGGCATACCAGCGATCCACAACTACAATCTGAGCGATTGGGATCCTCCAGAACAAGAGGCCGGAATCGAGGCGCTTTTTCAGGAAGCACGCCAGTTGCCTTTTGACTTTGCGCAGGGACCACTTTCGCGTATATCCCTAGTTACTCTGTCGCCAGACAAGCATATGTTGCTTGTCACCCTCTCCGCTCTTTGCGCGGATACGGCATCGCTCAAGAATTTGGTGCATGAAATCAGCCGTTCCTATGCAGCGTGCCTGCGTCGCGAGGAACGCTCCGACGAACCGAGGCAATACGCTGATCTCGCAGAATGGCACAATGAGTTACTTGAGTCAGCGGATACGGAAACAGCAAGAGAGTACTGGCGCAAGCAGGATATCTCCGCCCTTCTTACTGTAAAGCTTCCTTGTGAAAATCAACCTTCCGGAAAACCGGGATTTGCGCCGCAATTTCTCACCTCGACGATTACTCCTGATATGGCGGCAAAGATCGGAACGCTCATCCGGAAGTATGATGCTTCGGTTTCTGTATTCCTCCTGGCTTGCTGGCAGACCCTGCTCTGGCGGCTCACCGGCCAGTCAGACCTTGTCGTCGGCATGGCCTGCGATGGTCGGATATACGAGGAGCTAAAAGACACACTAGGGCTGTTGGCAAAATATCTGCCGCTTCATTGTCACCTGGAAGAGAACCTGCAATTCAGTGAACTCTTGGCGCAGGTGAATGAATCGGCACGCGATGTCCGCGAATGGCAGGAGTATTTTAGCTGGGAACAGATTGCGGGATCGAATGTAAATATCAATGTGCCGCGTTTCTTCTCCGCTAGTTTCGCATTTGCGGAACAGCCTGCGAAGCATTCCGCCGCCAACGTCACATTTTCGCTTCACAAGCAACTCACTTATATCGACCGCTTCAAGGTGAAACTCTTTTGTGGGCAAAGAGAAGATCTTCTGATCGCGGAGCTACACTATGATGCTAACTTGTTCCGCGTAGAAGATATCAGGCGCTTAGCGGGACAATTTCACACGTTGCTGGAAAGTGTTATCCGCAATCCGGAAGCCGCGATCAGTGAGTTAGAGATTCTGAGCGGCGCTGAGCGACAGCAACTGTTGGCCGAGTTCAACGATACCAAGACCGACTACCCTAAAGATGCGTGTCTCCACCAACTGTTCGAGGAACAAGTCGAGCGTACGCCGGAGAACGTTGCCGTCGTGTTCGAGGACCGGCAACTGACCTACGCTCAGCTCAACGCTCGTGCCAATCAACTGGCCCATCACCTACAGACGCTGGGCGTAGGGTCTGAGGTGCTCGTAGCTATTTACCTGGAGCACTCTCTGGAGATGGTCGTCGGGCTTCTGGGCATTCTCAAAGCCGGTGGGGCTTACGTGCCATTGGACCCGGCGTCTCCCAAGGAGCGCCTGGCCTCCATGTTGGAGGATACCCAGGCGCCAGTGCTGCTGACGCAAGCGCATATGGTGGAGAGCATGCCCGAGCATGGAGCGCACGTAGTATGCCTGGACTCAGGGTGGGAAGCCATCGCTCAGAAGAGTGAGGAGAATCCGGTCGGTAAAACAACAGCCGAGAACGTTGCCTATGTGATTTACACCTCAGGCTCAACTGGACAGCCGAAGGGAGTCATGATCGAGCACGGCAGCCTCGTCAACTACCTATGCTGGGTCAACGAAAATCTGCCGGGCGACACGGTGCAGCGTTTGCCCCTGACTACCAAACTGACCTTCGACGCGTGCCTGAAACAACTGTTTACCCCGCTCCTGCGCGGCGGCGAGGTGTGGATTCTCTCGGAGGAGGTCCTGACTCAACCCGCGGTGCTGCTGTCGGCGCTTGGTACGCGGACTAGGGTCGGGCTCAACTGTGTGCCATCGTTATGGAAGGCCATGCTCGACGCAATCCACTCCGGTCAGGCCATACTGCCGACCGAAAGCCTCACCTGTCTGTTTGTCGGCGGCGAGCAACTCGGTAAGGAGTTAGTCGGCAGCTCCTTCTCTGCGTTACCGCATCTTCAGATCTGGAATCTCTACGGTCCGACTGAGGCGACTGCCAACGCGAGTGTTGCCAGAATAGTTTCTGAAGACGAGGTGAACATTGGCCAGCCTATAGCTAACACGCAGATCTACATTTTGGACCCCTTTTGGCAACCTGTGCCCATCGGCGTACCGGGGGAGTTGTATATTGGGGGGGTAGGCCTGGCCCGAGGCTATCTCAACCGCCCCGAGGTAACTGCTGAGAAATTTCTTCCCAACCCCTTCAGTGATGAGCCCGGCACGCGCCTGTACAAAACCGGCGACCTGGCCCGCTACCTGCCGGATGGGAACATTGAGTTCCTCGGTCGTGTTGACCACCAGGTGAAGATCCGCGGGTTCCGCATCGAACTGGGAGAGATTGAAGCCGTGTTGGGCCACCACCCGGCCGTGCGCGAGGTGGTCGTCGTAGCTGCGGAAGACGCGCCGGGAGAGAAGCGGTTGGTGGCCTATGTGGTTGCTAAGCAGGAGCCCCGCCCCACGGCTACCGACCTGCGGAGGTTTCTGCAGGAGAAGCTGCCTGAGTACATGGTGCCCGCGGTCTTCGTGCTGCTGGAGGCCTTGCCGCTGCTGCCCAACGGGAAGGTAGACCGCCGGGCACTGCCGGCGCCTGATCGCGCCAGGCCTGAGTTGGAGAAAGCTTTCGTCGCACCTCGAGATGCCCTGGAACTCCAGCTCACTCATATTTGGGAGGAGGTTCTGGGCGTTCGACCTATCGGGGTGAGAGACAATTTTTTTGAGCTGGGCGGGCAC
>JBGPOI010000385.1:0-4997 GCA_041487975.1 Binatia bacterium
GCTCGCCGTGCTCAACCTGGAGATCGAAACGCGCAGTGTCTGGAATGTTCTGCAAACCCTCGCGCGTGCTGCCTGGACGGCCTTTTGTTCCAAAGAGAAGCTTGAGGTGCTGGTGCTGGAACTCGGCGTCCGCCAACGTGGCGACATGCGCGAGCTTTTACGCACCGTTCAGCCGGATATCGCGGTGTTGACCACCCTCACTCCCAGTTATAGCGACGACGTTGAATTGCTACGCACCCTGCAAGACGAGATACGCGTGCTGTGCCAAGCCGTGAGTTCGCACTGCCACTTTCTCGTCGATGATGAGGACTTACTCCTCAACGAGGTTGTCCGGACATTGCCGGTCCCGCCGGTCCCCCTGCGTTACGCCCGGTGGTCGGCGAACGGTCAGGGACTGATCTTGCAGAGCAACGGACACACGTACCACGTGACCCGGGAACTGATCGGCGCAAGCGAGCGTGTTTCCGTGCAGGCGGCAGTCTTGTTGGCTGAACGGTGGACCAATCTGACGCCGGCGGAGATCGGGCGGTTCCTGGCCGGAGAAGAGGAACAGGCTGCGGCAAAGCCCCAGGATCACCCTTCGACAGGCTCAGGGTGACCGGGCTCGTGCCCAGGTGAGAATTGGTGCAGGAAACGTTCGTGCTGAGCCCTTCGACAAGCTCAGGACAGGCTTTGTCGAAGCACGTTCAAGCAGTGGCAAAAGAGGAGCCAATGAACTATCCGACCTACAATGACATTCTCGCTGCTCGCGCGGTGGTGGGCCGTTATTTGCCGCGGACGCCGACCTATCCCTCGCCTGGCCTTTCCACTCTGGTTGGCGGTGAACTGTTCGTCAAATATGAGAATCACTTGCCGATTGGCGCCTTCAAGGTGCGCGGCGGAGTCAACTTCATGGCTTCGCTCTCGCCCGCCGACAAACAGCGAGGAGTGATCACCGCCACCCGCGGCAACCACGGTCTTTCCGTCGCTTATGCGGCTCGCCTGTTTGGCGCCAAGGCCGTCCTGGTGGTGCCACGTGGCAACAATCCCGAAAAGAACGCCGGCATGGTCGCGCTCGGCGCTGAGGTGGTGGAATACGGCAGGGACTTCGATGAAGCACGTGAGCATGTTGCCGCGCTGGTTGCCGCGCACGGCTACCGCTACCTGCACCCGGCCAATGAACCCTTACTGATTGCCGGCGTGGGAACGTATGCTTTAGAGTTGTTTGCCGATGTGCCAAACCTTGATGTCGTGATCGTGCCGATTGGTCTGGGGTCGGGGATTTGCGGGGTATCCTTGGTGCGGGAGCGCATCAGCCCCAAAACTCGGGTCATCGGTGTGCAGGCCGAGCGAGCGCCGGCGGTGTATCTGTCCTGGAAAGAGAAGCGCATGATCACCACCGACGGCGCCGACACCTTTGCCGACGGTTTGGCCACCCGCGTCCCGGCAGAGATGACGCAGGCGATCATCAATCGCGCGGTGGACGAAATCGTCACCGTGAGCGAAGAGGAGATGGCGGTGGCGATCCGCCTGCTCTTGTTCCATACGCATAACCTGGCGGAAGGAGCTGGTGCTGCTTCTTTAGCGGCGGCACTGAAGCTGCGCGCCCAACTGGCCGGCAAGCGTGTCGCTGTCATCCTGAGCGGCGGAAACATTGATGCTGCTACGCTGAGGAGAGTTCTGAGTAATGAGGGCTGAGGACTGAGTGCTGAAGATTGAATCATTGAGTGATTGAGTCATTGTTTTCTCTCATTACTCATCACTTTCTTATGTTGACTCTCACGCTCTATTCCCGTCCTGACTGCTGCCTGTGTGAAGAGATGAAGGCGGTGCTGGCTCAGGTCCGGCAAGGCCTTCCATTCGATCTGGAGGAGATCGACATCTCTACCGACCCCGGACTGGAAGCCCGCTTTGGTCAAGAGATTCCGGTTCTCTTCGTCAACGGCCGCAAAGCCTGCAAATACCGCTTGACCGCGGGTGAACTGCGCCGGCGGCTAGCGCGGGAGAATGCTGTGCCTTGAGAGCAGGAAGAGTAAGGAGCATAATTGGGGTGCCAATGTTCAGCTCATTCGTTTTTGCTAATAGCTGAGAGCTAAAAGCTTTTTCCTATCAAGTGCCGGCCATGATCGCCTTGCCGATTATGGCCGGCGCGGGGGAGTATATGCGCTGGTTGCGAGAGAGTGTCTCTGAGCCGCGACCGTGAGGGAGCGGAAAGAACGTCATGTACCGACGCGCGCAGGTCAGAACTTTTTAGGTTTCCTCTGTCACTAGCTCAAACAATTCGGCATTGGGCAGCACGCCGCCGAGATTGGTCTTGATCGCGTCGAGGGCAGTATGCAAATGACGGAACACGACCCGACCGCGTAGGGCGACGAGCGTCTGGGCATTTTCTTCCAAGAAGCGAGTAATCACAGTGTGGGACACCAATTCTAGTCCCTTCAGATCCAGAACGATCTTCTGGTGACCGGCGCGAATCGCCTCATGAATGCGCTGGAGCACCTCGGTGGCGCCGCTGGCATCAAGCACTCCTTCCAGCCGGAGTGTCAGGGCTTTCAACTGTTCGTTGCGAATTGCCCGGGTACGCAAGAGCGCGCCGTGCAACTGCCGCTTTGTTTCCCCCATGGCGTCCTTCAGCGTCGAGATGAAAGACGTTTGCTCCTGCACCTGGATCGGTTGGGAGAGGTGGCTGAGGAGCTGCATGGTTTCGGTATAGACGCCGTGCGGGCCGCCGCGGAAAAGCCGACGTTGCTCGTAGTTGGCCAGGAGGTTATGCGCGGTCTGCCTTTTCCAGGAAAATACGCGTCGCCAAATCGCACTCTGACTGTAGACTTGCTGACGCGTCCAGTGCAGGCCATTCTCCAAAGCCTCCGGCGTCATCAGCCTCGGTTGAAAAACGACGTGTGAACCATCGTAGCGCGAGAAGTCCTGGTGGAGCAGACGCTCCTCGCGTTCGAGGGCAGCGAAGAGCAGGCTCTCGCGACAGGGCGTGAATGCCGAAAAGAGCGGCAGGCCAATCCGGGCATCCAGGCAAAAGCGGCCCGTGCGCTCGAAGACACCCTCATCGTCCGTGTCGTAGCCAAAAACGAAGCGCACGACACTAAGAATTCCCCGGGCAGTCAACTGTTGCAGAGAGGTGGCAAGATCGGACAGCGCCTCCGGCGGCGTCAGGGTTTCGGTCGTCAGGTACTGTCCGGAGATTTGTTCCCCATCAAAAGACAGCGCCCGGCAACCGCTCTGTCCCGCCAGTTCCAAGAGTGCGGGTTTGGCGGCCAGGGTGAGGCTCGCCTGCGCGATCCAGTTGAGCTTGAGAAGCGCCATACGCCGCATGAGGTCTGTTGCATACGCGGGCGGTTCACCCAAAGCATCTCCCTGAAAAGCGATCCAGGTTGTGGTTGGCAAGGACAGCAGCTCTTGTTTGATAATGTCGATAGGAAGACGGCGCTCGCCTTGCGGACCACGCAATGACACCACGTGGATGGGAACGGCTCCCATCGCAGGATGCTCCCAACTCTGCTGGTTGTCTCCTTCCGTCATGTCCTTGCCTCCTCTCCCACTCGCCTCAGACCGGGGTATCCTACCCTTCTCTGCGACAGACGTCGAGGGGCTCTCGTCGCGTTTCAGCGCTCGGCCCATCGGTCATCTTCTTCCACGATAATGACCCGCATCCCGGCCCGCGCTACCTCCTGTGCTCGTGCCGCGGCGACTTCTTGTTTGGGGAACGGACCTAACCGTACTTGATAGTAGCGTAGTAAACCGGTCGCCATGGGACTGATGTACACTTCGGGGTAGCGCCCGATCACCTGCGCCTTGAGGGCCGCAGCTTTGTCGGCATCGGCGTAGGAGCCCAGTTGCACGGCATAGGAGACCGCCGTGACCGGCGCGGCGGCAGACAACACCTCGATGCGGACCGGGGCTGTGCCCGGTTCATAGATGCCGATACTGCGAGCCGCGGCATAGGAAAGGTCAATGGCTCGGCCACCGACGAACGGCCCGCGGTCATTGATGCGCACTTCGACTGATTGGCGGGTGTTCCGGTTGGTCACCATAACCCGAGTCCCCAGAGGTAACGTCGGGTGCGCGGCGGTCAGTTCGTATTGGTTATAGACCTCACCGTTAGCAGTGCGCTTGCCATGAAACCCCGGGCCATACCACGAAGCTACGCCGGTCTGGACTGCTCCAGTGGTACCGGCAAGGGAGGGAGAAACAGGAGACGGGCTAGGGAAAGGCGCTAGCGGTCGCCAGAGATCGCTACACCCCCCAAGGGTCAACGCCATCATCATGCCAATTGGCCACCACCTACGCGTCACCACCATCGCAGGCGAAGATTATAATTCAGCGGTCAGCTATCGGCAATCAACTTAACAGCTCACCTTACGCGGCCAGCTGAGGGGGGCTCAGTTGCCGCAAAGCAAAGAAGGCCGAGGGTAAAGCGGTGAGAGACAGCTTAGACTTCAGCGCGAAGTGGTTGAGCTGGGTCTCCACTCGCAGGCGTTCCAGTTTGATAAAGCCGCACAGCGCGGCAAAGAAATGGTTCGTCTGGGGCGTTGCCGTTTGGCTTGGGGATTGCTCCAACGAGACGTTGTGGGTGAGCGACTGGTGAGAACACTCCCCTTGCCACCGTCTGTGGTAGGTTGTGGTGAGGGCGTGGAAAGAACAGGGGGTCGCGCGCGAGACTAGCTAGCGAATGCCCGTGCTCCCCTCCTCGTTGGTGAAGACTTGCGTGGCCAGCAACCGCGGGCAATCCACTCCTGCTCGGGAGAGTTCCCTGCGGCCGTGCTCTGCTCACTCAAGCGTGTCCACTTTATGATCGCGTCCTTGTACCTGCTCTTCTCGATTCAAGGCCACTTTGCGCTTGGTCTTGAGGGGGCAGAGAAAGTCTCGTTCCAGTGCGCGGTTACTGACCCTGAGGTTTTCCGCACTGGCGAAGCACACGGCGAACCACACCAACCGAAACGGGAGCTGGTTGTCCCGCGCGTGCGTGAGCAGCGCACGACACTACGCGTTCTTGGCACGGGGAC
>JBGPOI010000386.1:0-4997 GCA_041487975.1 Binatia bacterium
CCAGCCGGCATTAAGAGCCAAGCCGTCCGGGTCGGCTATCTTCACAATCAGAAAGGTATAGTCCAGCTTCTCCCGCACCTCCTGCCGCTCGCAGAGCAGGCGGCTGAGGAACTCCAGGGTCAGAGTGCCGATCGGCTCGTTCGGATGGGGCACACCGAGAAGGAGCGCTGTACGTGATCCGTGACCGATAGTGAGCAACTCGATCGGCCGCCCTTCGGTGGAAGCGCCCACCACCTGTAATTGGGCAACCTGGGGGAACTCTTCGACCAGCCGGACGGAACTCTGATGCAGCTCGTCTGGGGTGAGGAACTCCTGATAGTCGGGAACCGTCCGCAGAATTTCACTGATATCCATTTCGCCTCCGTTGTCTCTTGTGCACAGATGCCCCAAGCGGTGGGCGGGGTCAATGAGCAGGGCGCCTCTTTCGCCTTGACAAGCGACTGAAGTCGCTACTACGCTAGCCCTACAGCGGGTGGGGATGGCGGATGAGTTCGTAGTCACGACTTTAGGCGTGATTGGCTCTCGAGATAAGCAATGCCGTACGAATATCGCACGCTGACGCCCACGGAACGTAAAGAAGTTTTGCGATGGCGACGAGAGCGAGGTTACCCTCTGCATAGCCCGCCGCACCCTTTTCGGCAGGTTGGCTGGTATATGCTTACTGCTGCCAATTTTGCACACGCCACAATTATGGCTGCACCCGACCGTCGCACTGCTTTTGAAGCTCGCTTACTCATAGCTCTGTGTGATGTCGATGTTGAAGTGTTTGGCTGGGCCATTCTCCCTAACCACTATCACGTATTGGTCGGTATTGTGTCGTTGGACCAGGTGTCGGTAGTACTCAAACAACTGCACGGCACGACCTCGCGCGAGTGGAATCTGGCCGACTCCCAGACAGGAAAGCGGCGGGTCGGGTACAAATTTATGGACCGGGCGATTCGTAACGAGGAGGATTTTTATCGGGCTTTGAACTATATCCATACCAACCCTGTCAAGCATCAATATGTCGATGACCCGTATGCATGGCCCTGGTCAAGTATTCACAGCCATGCTGAAATATATGGTCGCCAATGGCTACGTGATAAATGGAAATCCCATCCACCGAGCAACTTTGGGAAAGGATGGGATGACTGAACAAGGTAGTAGCGACTTTAGTCGCTCTGAGCCACGACTGAAGTCGTGACTACCACCGGAATAGCGATGTTCGATCCCATTCACATCAGCCAGCCTGATGCCCGCTATCCTTCCGTGCTCCACTCTTATCTCGCCGCCCGTGCCCCGGCGATGATCACCGCACGGGGCAATCTCGATATTCTCCCCGGTAGGGGTACGGTGCGCCGTGCCCCTATATTGGCTCTGTTCTGTTCCGTCCAGTGCTCTAGCGCAATTATCTTACAGACCTATGAACTCGCTCGCACCCTGTGCGACGCTGGTGTAACGGTTATCAGCGGCTTTCATTCGCCCATGGAAAAGGAATGCCTGAACGTTCTGCTCGGCGGCACGCAACCGATTATCATTTGTCCTGCCCGGAGCATCGAGCGCCTGCGTCTGCCTGCTGACTGGAAAGCCGCCCTGGTGCAAGGCCGTTTGCTGCTGCTCTCGCCCTTTGCCGAGAAGCAACGCCGCGCCACGACGCGCCGGGCGCAGACGCGCAATGAGATCGTCGCCGCGCTGGCCGATGTCTTACTCATTGCCCATGCCGTCTCTGGCGGCAAAACCGAACGCTTCTGTCGCGACGTGCTGGCCTGGGGCAAACCCTTGCTGGCCCTGGAAGGCGATGAAAACGCCGGCCTGTTTACCCTGGGCGCCACCCCCATTCGCCCCGATCACCTCATGCCCCTCCAAATTGTTGCGGGAACCGCGTAAGTAAAGAGCTATGATGACGGAACGTTCCTCCTCTTTGCCCACTGGCACCAAGCTGGTCATCGGCCTCTTAGTGTTTGCCACTGTCATGGTTATCATCTCGCGAGTTTATCGCACGCCGCCGGGAGACGAGCCGCTAGGGGTCTTGCAACAACAAGGGATTCCCGCCGCTCGTCAAGGCATGGACCTGGCCCGGGAGGGAAAGAAACTGCTGCTCCTGGAGGAACAACGCGAGATGGATGCTATCTACGCTCAAGCGTTGCAGACCTTGGCTCCTGAAGAGCGGCAACGATTCCGCTCGCTCGCGCAGAAAGGCTCGGCGGCCAATGATAGTGAGGTCGCTGAAAGCGGCGAGTTAATGAAAAAAGCCCTGCGCTCCTTACCGCCAGATCAGGGGCAGCGGCTGTGGACTCTGGTCGAGAAGGCCGTGCGGTTGCAACTCGCGCAAGAGAAACCTCCGGCTGCGGCAGGACAACAGTAGAGATTGTCGAATGCGGAATGAAAACAAAAGGAGGGGAACAAGGAATTGGCCATGCGCTTTGTTTGTCCTCTGTCTCCTGCGCGCCTGGCCTGCCTGGGGAGAGAACGCGGACGCGAGCACTCTTTCCGGGATCGAGGGGTTCCGTGTTGAAATAGGAACGATCAGCAAGACTGCCCTCGATCTGGGCATTGACGAAAGTCGCTTGCAAATCTTAACCCGTGAGCGTTTGCGCCGCGACAATCTCTCGGTTGGTGATTTTCCCACCGTCTTGACTGTCTCACTCCGCACGGTTGAACACCCGACCGCAGTGCTGGCCTACTGCTTGGAAGTCGAAGTGCGGCAGGTCGTGCACCTCACCCGCACGAGTCAGATCCACTTGCTTGCGCCAACCTGGGCGGATGGCACGCTCACGATGGTCACCCGCACCAGTCTCGTGCGCAGCGTCGAAGGCGCCCTCACTGGCTTGTTGGATGAGTTGGTGCGCGATTATCGTCTGGTGAATCAGTAGAGACAGCTCGGCAGGCCGTCTCTATATCGCCCTGGCATTCATGGAACACCGCAACGAAAAAGACGGCTCGGAGCTGGTCCTCATCCCGGCGGGCGAGTTGCTCATGGGCAGCGAAGCCGGATTCCCCGCCGAGCGACCAGTTCACCGCGTGTTCCTCGACGCCTTTTATTTGAGCAAGTGTCCAGTAACCAACGCACAGTATGAACGGTTCGTAGCTGAGACTGGACAGCGAGTGCCGTACCTCGATGATCGCCGGATGCAATGCGATAACTGGGATCAGGAAAAGCGGACCTATCCGTCGGGCCGCGCGCAGCATCCCGTCACGCTGGTCAGTTGGCGAGATGCCCAAACATATTGTGAATGGGCTGGTGGTCGGCTGCCAACCGAGGCCGAATGGGAAAAGGCAGCCCGTGGAGGGCTGGAAGGAAAACTCTATCCGTGGGGCGATGAGATCGATCCCAGTCTGGCGAATTATGACAACCGAGAAGGCACGACACCGGTAGGCGCTTATCCTGCCAATGGCTACGGACTGTGCGATATGGCAGGGAATGTGTGGGAGTGGGTGGCGGACTGGTACGACGCGAAATATTATTCTCGATCCCCGGCACGAAACCCACAGGGACCGGAAAACGGCACGGTCCGCGTGTTACGTGGCGGTGCCTGGTTACTCTTTCCGCAGTTCTGCCGAGCGGCCTACCGTTTTCGTAATAGTCCGGACTTTCGCTTTAATCTGATCGGCTTTCGCCTGGCGCGGTCGCTATGAGTACTCCCTCTTGGTACAAACGCGCCAGGACTTGCCTGATCGACTCGGGCGGGCAACGCTTCCCCTCCGGGCTCTGCAAGTAGGTGGCGATCACGTCGGCGACGGCTCCGTGCGTTTCTACGGCTCTGAGCAAGGTAGGTACACATACGTCCTGGAGAAACCGCACTCCGCGCGGATAGGGCGGCGCGATCACCGCCTCCCGCAACTCGACGTATGGCCCTTCGATGACTGGGCGTTGTTCGATCATGACCCCAGGAGCCAGACGGACATAAGAGACCAATTGCGGATTGCGGATTGCATGGCCAATGGAAAAGCCAGGCCGAAGCGGATTGCGAACTCCAGGTTGCGCTGGATTGGGAACTTGGAACTTGGAACTTGGAACTTGGAACTGAGTCTGTGAACGGCGTCGCCAGAAGGGCTGATCCAGCCACCGGCTTTCTTCACGGTAGTAACGCGCCGACTCGCCGTAGTGCGCGTTGTATGTGGTCTGCTGTCTCTCAGAATAAAATTCAATGGCAGCTCCAGTTAGAGCCGGTCGCTGCAAGATGGTGTTGACGACTGCGGCGCCGGTGATGGCTGAGGCCATGGCTTTGTGCACCCCTTCTGAGGAGAGGGGATCGATAAAGAGCCCGGCGTCGCCGACCAGTAAGAACCGCTCGCCGGCAAAGATGGAGGCAGTGTACCACGAGGCATCAAACGCTCTGGGGGGCCGAGCGAGGTGCGCTCCCTCTATCAGTCCGCAAACGTACGGAGCCTTACGGAGTTCAGCAAGGTAGAACTGCCCTAAGCCGACCTGACGAATACGAGCCCCACGCTGCCAATCGACTAAGAGAGTAACGTTGCGTAACCCGTTGTGTAGCGGGACCGACCACACCAAGCCGTCGGCATAAGTCTCAAGCAGGGTGTTGGCAAAATCGCTCCCTGCTGGTCCGGTCGCCTCTTGCCAGTAAGCGGTCAGGGCGAGCGTTTGGAAGGTATCATCACGTCGCCGCAGACCCTGTCGGGCTAAGACGCCGGCATGCCCGCTGGCATCGACAAAGCAAGACGCGGCAAGGTGCCCCTGGCGCGTGCGCACGGTCACGCCGGTGCCCTCATTGAGCCCGACATAATTGACCGCCTGTCCCTCGATAACCTGCACTCCGCTGCCGCGGGCATGCTCTAAGAGAATCTGGTCGAAATCCGCGCGCCACGCTTGAAACCCGCGGCGGGTGTGGTCCGCGCTGTAGTATGAAGTACGAGGCTGGGCGCTGCCCCAGCAGACCGTATGCCCGACCATGCGCAGAAATCCCGCCTCTTCGACCTGGGTACGCACGCCGAGAAAGTCGAGCAGGGGAAGAATACTGGGAGTGAGGGACTCGCCGATTTGATGGCGAGGAAAACGG
>JBGPOI010000387.1:0-4969 GCA_041487975.1 Binatia bacterium
AGTTGGGTAGCGCCGCCTTCGACTTCGCCCAGGTTCAACAGTTTCTTGAGGTTCGTGAGAAAATCATCGATGGCATCAAGCGGCATTTGTGCGCCATTCGGTGATTGTTTCCATCCCTCAGGAGTGCGCTGACACACCAGATGCTGGCCGTCAAAGAGCAGGTCGATCTGCGTCACATGTTCCGGGGTGAAATCGAGGACTGTGCGCTCGGTCTTTTTCTCGGCTCCCGTTCCCAGCGTTTTCTTCTCCGGAGCGGTCACATAGGCGTAGCCACCCAGCACGCAGGCCAGGATGCCCAGGATCAGTACACGACGGCCTTCAGTGCTCATCCCCTCTTTCTCCGCCGGGCAAACACCGCCATGCCAGCTAGAAAGACCAGGGCCGGCTCCACAACGACCATGAGCAAGAAAAACGTGCGTGACTGTGAAGCAGTCAGGTAGAGGCTCTGCCGCGGGGTTGAGACCCGTTTAGCGTCTGGCACAGTAGGCGTGCGGCCGAGCGCAACCAGCTCTTGTCTGCCAAGCATCCATCCCACGGTGTTCATGAACAGATCGACATTGCCCGGCACCCGCGCGTAGAAATTATCGACGAAGTCCGAGTCCCCCATGACGACGATCTTGCCTTCCTTTTCTTTGCCCACCGTTGCCACCGCTGCTACGGGCAGGGGACCACGCTCATCTTCGCCGGCCTTAAAGGTCAACTCATTCCGTTCGGCCCGATCGCGATTCTTCAGCGCCCAACTCGTGTCACTGGAAAAGGCGAAGGCACGCGCCTTACCGTCCTGTACCCGCACCGAGCGTACAACCGGCAGCAGCGGCTCACCGCGCGGCTGGCGGGGAAATACCTCTTGCGCAAAGTTTGAAATCATCGGCATCAACGGCTCGCCGCCGGCAACCTGGTTCTGATCGTCCACCACCACATCATCTTGCAGGACGAAGCCAAACTGCGCGAGATAGCCAGACAGGCCGGGGACAGTATAGGGATCAAGCATGAACAGCGCGTTGCCGCCGGCGGCAAAATACGCGGAGAGCGCCTCAAGTTCCTCGGGGGCCAACTCTTCCTTGGGGCCGCTGACGATGACGAGGTTGGCATCCCGCGGCATGGTATGGACTTGCACCAGAGGAAGGGGACGCACACGGTAGTTTTCCGTCTCCAATACCTTGCGCAGGACTCCGTAGCCCATACGCTCTTCTGCATCAACTGGGTCGTTCTCTCCGTGGCCGATGAGAAAGTAAATCGTTTTCTCCGCTTGCGAGACACGCAGCAGCGCATTAAGCATGCGCTCCTCGTCTGCGAGCGGGAGAGAGATACGGTTGCCGGTGGTTTCCACCACGGCCGCCCCATAGGTCGTCACGCCGTAGCGCTGCGCGAGCCCGGGGGCACGGTCGAGGTCAAACAACTGATAACTAAAGAACGAACTTTCCTGGGCCATCAGGCCAAAAAGTTCGTCGTGCTTTTCCCGGTCGCCGCGACGGTAGAAAACCGTGGCCTGCACGGGCTCGGTGAGGCTGTGCAGAGCTTGGCTGGTCACTTCCGAGAGGCTGTATTTTTTCTCCGGGGTGAGATCAAAGCGGTGATTCACCCGAGAGAAAAAGGTCTCGACCGATATGGCGATCACCAACAGGGAAATTACCTCGACCCCCATCAGTAGAAAGCGCCGGGCAGACTCGCGGCCAAACCATCCGTGCTCTTCAGCCAAGGGAGCGGGTTTCACCTCGACCTCTGGGCTCATGTCCCGCGCCATTTCCGCGACTCCAGCGATTGCAAGGTGAGGCACAGGAAGAAAAGCGTGGCCAGAACAAAAAACGTCACGTCTGCGACGTTGATCACTCCCTTACTAAAATCTTCAAAGCGATCGAAGAGAGAGAAACGGATGACAGTGCCAACGAATTGCGGCCCAACCGCTTCTTCATTCCAGTTCAAAAACCAGAAGAAGACCAATACGCCGTACGTGGACATGGCGCTCACCACCTGATTCTCGGTGAGTGAGGAAATGAAGGTGCCGCAGGCAATAAAGGTTGCTCCCAGAAGGATTACTCCTAAATACCCGGCTAACGGCGGTCCCCAGGAGAAAGTATGCACGGACGCCAGGAGGGAGGGATAAGCGAACGTACACAGCACCATCAGGACATAGACCAACAGACAGGCAAAGAATTTCCCCAGAATGATATGCGGGTCTTTGAGCGGATAGGTCCAGAGCAGCTCAATCGTGCCGAGCTTTTTTTCTTCCGCGAACAGCCGCATGGTCAGCAACGGCAGAATCAGCATGGTGACGAAACGAACGTCCTGAAAATAATAGACCCACAGGGAGGCGGTGATGTCCTGAAAGTCGCCGAACAAGTCATAAAAGATCATGTCGGTGTAAAAAAAATAACCGGTGAGTAAGAGAAAGGCCGTCGCCAGAGAGTAGGCGATGAACGAGCCAAAGTAGAGCCGGAGTTCTTTTTTGAAGACACAGAGGAATTTCATCAAACAGCGCTCAGCGCTCAGCGGTCAGCGGATTCATTGATTGGGTCATTGGGTCATTGGTCTGATGAACAAATGATTCAATCTCTCAATGATTCAATTCTCGGCGCTTGTTCCTCATCGCGAATCAACTGCAGATACATATCTTCCAGTGTAGGTTCGAGCGAGCGCACTTCCAGGAGTCCCCAGCCGTGCTCCAGAACCGTTCTGCTTACCTGCTTACGGATATCATCTCCGGTATATTCCACAACCAACGCCACGGCGCCATTGTCTTCCGGCTTCCGGACTCTCAGCTCTGGCCTCCGGACGGTTTCTACTCCGGGCAGTCGTTCGAGTACGCCTCGCACTTGCGGTTCCGGTCCCTCAACCTCGACCCGCACCACACGGGTACGATGGAGCTGGGCACGCAGCTCAGCCAACGATTCTGAGGCCAGGATACGCCCCTGATTGATGATGATCACCCGATCGCACACCGAACTGACCTCGGACAGAATGTGAGTCGAGAGAATGACCGTCCGCTCCGCCCCCAAGTCACGGATCAATTTACGGATCTCCACGACCTGCTCAGGGTCGAGGCCGATGGTCGGCTCATCCAGAATCAAGACTTGTGGCCTATTTATCAGCGCCTGCGCGATGCCGACGCGCTGGCGATACCCCTTGGACAAGTGACCAATGATGCGATCACTGACAGCCTCGAGTCCACAGGATTCGATCACCCGGCCGATCTCGCGTTTGCGTTCGGCCCGAGGTACGTCCTTGGCCTCGGCCACAAAATCCAGAAAACTCCGCACTGGCAGATCAGGATAGACCGACACCCGTTCAGGGAAATAGCCAACCAATTGTTTGACTTGCAGAGCATGGGTCACGACATCGTGCCCACCCACGCTTGCCCGGCCGGAAGTCGGTGGGAAGAAACAGGCGAGAATGCGCATGGCCGTGGTCTTGCCCGCGCCGTTAGGACCAAGGAAGCCGATCACCTCTCCCTTGGCGATGTAAAAGGATATGCGGTCTACAGCTAAGATGTGGCCAAAGCGTTTGGTAACGTTCTCGACTTCGATCATGCTCACCGTGGGATAACTCCGGGTCGGTCTAGATTATTCCAGGCTGGGGCTGGGGGTTAGAAAAAGCAGTCAGCAATCAGCTTTTTCTTCCTCTTTCACAAACCCCGACTATTATAATAGCCGAACGAGAGGGCCGCCGAAAGCAGTAGGGGCGCAGCATGCTGCGCCCCTACCGAAATACGGATGCAGGGTGGCACTACCCACCCTGCCAGTCTCTAGTCTCCAGCCTCTAATACAACAGATACTGAAACTCAATCCACGCGTTGCTTTTGGTCTTGGCCGCCCCGATACCGCCCAAAAAACCAGTCTGGTTGTTCCCTTGAATCCAGTTGTAGCGGACGCTCACCCGGAAGGGGTCCCAAAACGTCCAGTCGATCCCCGGCTGCATCAAATACGCCCCGGCCCAGTCGTAGAAGAACACGAAACTCGGCCGCAGATTGCCCCCCATATACTGCGTGCTGACGCTGAGCGTGGTAATCTCCTGATCGTTGCCCAGCGGAAAGGTGCGGTTCGTTTGACACGGCGCGAGGGGACCCGGAATACAGGCATTGGTCCGGTTGCCCGGTCCGCCCACACGGGTCGTCAGCTTGGGGTCGGTTCGCCCCGGCCCAATCGGCGCAAAGGTCCGCCGCGTGACCGCTGTCGTATCAATATCGTTCAGTAGACTCGGGGCCTGACCCGGGAGAAAGTCAGTGTTGGTGTACGTATGCGACTTGAGCAGCTGCAGGGAAAAGGTAAACGTGTTGCTGGCGTTCAACCAGTTGATCCACTGATTGTGGTCGAGACCCAGGCTGAACGCCCAGGCATCCGTGGTGGACGTCTTCCCGCGATGACACCCGCGCACCCCCGCGGCGTCCGTGCAGTTCCCTTCGCTGGCGTATATCCCCCCAGGCAGAAATTGCGCGTTGGCAAACGGACTCCCCGTCACGCCCGCCTGCGTGATCGGCAGCGTCAGAAAGCGCTGCAGGGCCGGGGTCGCCCCCTGGATCCCGTCATGGATCGCCCGCTGCACCCCCGTATTGTTGAAATAGGCAAACTCACTGCGAAACGTCGTGTAGATGTAGTACAGCGGATTGTCACTGCCCACGAACATCCCCGTCAAGGCATTGACCGGAAACGACAGGGACGCCCCGCTGATCTGAATGCGCTTCTCGCGAATGGGCACCCACAGGTTCCGCTCCGTCCCCGCCGGCGTGCCAAAGCCCCCCGGTCCGCCCACGATCTTCTTGGCTCCCACCACCTGGTCATTGGACCCCCAGGGGTTGTTGATCGGCTTGCCACTGGCGTCAAAGGCCGGCTTGCCCGTGAGTTGCGTGAACAGCTTGCCCGTGCCGTCCAGATCCCAGGCCATATGCGCCGGCGAGGGCGACAAGACCCCGGCCTGCGAGAGCGCGCGGTCCTGCCAGGTGTAGTAGTGCGCAACCGAGAAGGTGAAGTCATGG
>JBGPOI010000388.1:0-4966 GCA_041487975.1 Binatia bacterium
ATCAAGCGGCCGCCCGAATTGGCGCAGAACTCCTCAACCCAGCGGTTGTACGCCCGCGCATAGGCGGCTTCCAACTCAAGATCCTCGACATCTTCGGCTTCCCAAATGAGACCGAGGCTCGGATAGATGATTGCCTTCTCAAGACCTTCCTGGTCCATACGGGCGAGTCGCTCCTTGGGATCCATCGCACCAAACGGGGCCTGGTTCATATAAGTTCGGTCCGGATGAGGTGTCAGGACTTCCTCTCCTTTGCCCATAGCACCAAACGCCGCCAACTGCCCAGGGCGAATGTACTTGGCCGGACCGCCTGCGAGTTCCAACACTTCCAACCCGTCGCGATTGGTGCGGATACGGATCGCGCGGTCGCGATATTTGGGGTCGAGGTATTTTTCCCACAAATCGGGGGGTTCCAAAATGTGGCCGTCGGCGTCAATAGCGCCGGGATAGGGAAAACGTGCACTTTGCGTCATACAGCTCTCTCCTTTCTGTGATGGTAGTCTTTACCAACTTTTCCCGCGCCGATCAATGTTCGGCTGGGATTGTAGCGCACAGGTGCGCGCAGCCAGCCGTTTCCGCCTGGGAGACATCGTCCAGCAGGATGGCGATGTGTTCGGCGATGGCGTGAACATCGCCTCGCGCCTGCAGGAACTAGCCGAGCCCGACACCATCTGTATCTCACAGAAAGTTTACGAAGAAGTTGAGAAGAAACTGCCCTTGGGTACAGTGGTCTCGCTGGGGCGGCCGAAGCTGAAGAACATTGCCCAACGCTTCCAAGTCTACACCCTGCTGCCCGAGCAACCTAAAGGACCCCAGGAAAATCTGCGGGTGCTGCGGTTGAGGACTCGTAAGGTGGGCACCACCCTCCTCCCTCGACCCATGCTCGTGCTCGTGAGCGTGCTGTCCTCGGATGTGCCGGCCAGTTTGCGCCAACTAGTTCAGACCTCAATTCGTACACTTGCTCAACCGTGCCTGAACTCGGTAGCGTGCGCTGTGCGCACGACTGCCCTGCCGCCCGCTTCTTTCCGTGCGCACAGCGCACGCTACGTTGATTGTGTACCACTGCCATGTGATTCGATTTAGTCAGCCTTACGCCTCGATCTGCCGCAGCCGTGCCAGACTCTTCTCCAGACTCAGGCGCTTCTCTTCTAATTGTGCGGCGCGGTCGCGCTCTTTCTCCACCACTTCTTCGGGCGCCCGTTCGACAAACTTGGCGTCGCTCAGCTTACGCTGCACCCCGGCTAGGTCGTTGGCAACCTTGCCGATCTCACGCTCCAGGCGCTTGGTTTCTTCTTGCAGGTTCACCAGCCCGGCCAGGGGGAGATGAATCTCTGCGCCTTCGATCACAGCCAGTGCCGCGCCACGCGGACGTTCTCCGTCTGCCTGATAACGAATCTCGCCCAGACGCGCGAGCCGGCGGACGTAGGCTTCATGGCTGCGGAGCTGAGTCTCCGCCGTTTCCACCTTGGGAATGACAATGGCGGTGAGTTCCTGCCCAGGCGGCAGGTTCATCTCCGAGCGAATATTCCGCACCGCACGGATCACGTCCATCAATAGGCCCATGCGCTGCTCGGCCTCGTCGTCCACCAAGGTGAGATCAAAAACCGGGTAGGGCTGGACCATGATGCTGTCCTCGGTCCGGTCCGGGTGCAGCGCATGCCAGATCTCTTCGGTAATGAACGGCATCAGCGGGTGCAGGAGGCGCAACACCGCATCGAGTACCGTCGCCAGCACGGCTCGAGTCCGTTCCTGCTCCCCCGTATCCGTGCTCTCTAACGCGATCTTGCTCAGTTCCAAGTACCAATCACAGAACTCATGCCAGGTAAACTGATAGATCAAGGCGGCGACTTCGTTGAAACGGTAGTCGTCGAGCGCTTGACGAACTTCACGAATAGTGTGATGGAGGCGCGACAAGATCCAGCGATCGGCTAACCCGAGTCCTTCGTACTTTTCTGGAACTTGGAATTTAGAACCTGAAACTTGGTTCATCAGCACGAACCGCGCCGCGTTCCACACCTTGTTGGCGAAGTTACGATAGCCGGTGATGCGCTCGGCTGAGAGGCGAATATCCCGGCCCATGGCCGAAAGCGCCACCAGCGTGAAGCGCAGGGCGTCAGTGCCGTAGGCTTCCATGACCTCCAGCGGGTCGATGACGTTGCCCTTAGTTTTGGACATCTTCTGTCCGCGCTCGTCGCGCACCAAGGCGTGGATGTAGACATGACGGAAGGGCACTTCGCCCATGAACTTGAGACCCAGCATCATCATGCGGGCGACCCAGAAGAAAATGATGTCAAAGCCGGTCACCAGCACAGACGTGGGATAGAAGGTCTTGAGGTCTTCGGTCTGGTCGGGCCAGCCCATGGTCGAGAACGGCCACAAGCCTGAACTGAACCAGGTGTCGAGCACATCGGTCTCTTGCGTGATCTTGCCCGAGCCGCACTTTGTACAAACGGTAATGTCCTCGCGGGAGACCATCATCTCGCCACAGTCACCGCAATACCAGGCGGGAATGCGATGGCCCCACCACAGTTGGCGTGAGATGCACCAGTCGCGGATGTTTTCCATCCAGGCGAAGTAAGTCTTCTCCCAGTGGGTAGGGAAGAACTGGGTCCGGCCGTCTTTGACCGCGGCCAGGGCAACCTCGGCGAGCGGTTTGATGCGCACGAACCACTGAGTCGAGAGGAACGGCTCGACCACCGTTTGGCAGCGGTAGCAGCGACCGAGCATGATCTTATAAGGCTCGCTGCGGATCAACGCGCCGGACTGCTGCAGGTCTTCAACCAGCTTGGTGCGGCATTCGTAGCGGTCCAGACCGGCATACGGCCCGGCCTCCTGAGTCATGCGTGCCTTTTCGTCGAGGACTGAGATCGTCGGCAGACCATGTTCTTTGCCGATTTCAAAGTCGGTAAAGTCATGGGCCGGAGTGACCTTGAGCGCGCCGGTGCCGAATTCTTTATCTACCCGGGTGTCAGCGATGACCGGAATCTGGCGGCCGAGAACTGGCAGCGTCAGGGTTTGGCCGACCAACTCTCGGTAACGTTCATCCTCGGGATGCACGGCGACCGCAGTGTCGCCCAGCATGGTTTCCGGCCGGGTAGTGGCAATAGTGACCGACCCTTTGCCGTCACTGCGCGGATAGGTCAAGTGGTAGAGCTGTCCGTCGCTTTCATGCGGCTCGACTTCGAGGTCAGACAGTGCGGTTTCGCAGCGCGGGCACCAGTTGATCAGATAGCGGCCACGGTAGATCAGCCCCTCGTTGTAAAGACGGACAAACACCTCGCGCACTGCTCGCGACAGGCCGGCGTCCATGGTGAAGCGTTCGCGCGACCAGTCGCACGACACGCCCAGGGCTTTGAGTTGATTGACGATGTTACGGCCGGACTCATCTCGCCAGGTCCACACGCGCTCGACAAATTTCTCGCGGCCGAGCTGCCAGCGGTCTATGCCTTGCTGCTGGAGCTGGCGCTCGACTACGTTCTGCGTGGCGATGCCGGCGTGGTCAGTCCCTGGCACCCACAGCACCCGGTAGCCATCCATGCGTTTGTAGCGGCACAGGATGTCCTGCAGGGTGTTGTTGAGCGCATGGCCCATGTGGAGCAAGCCGGTGATGTTGGGCGGCGGGATGACAATGGAAAACGGCTGCCCGCTGGGATTCTTCTCCGGACGGAAATACCCGCCTTGCATCCAGAAGGGGAACCAGCGTTTCTCGACTGAAATGGGGTCGTATGTTTTATCTAGTGCCATAGAGAAATACGAAGGGGGTTCCCTCTCCGCGTGAGAGTGGAACCCCCTGGTTAATGCGAAAGGGGGGAATCGAACCCCCACGGGTGTTTAGCCCACAGGATCCTGAATCCTGCGCGTCTACCAATTCCGCCACTTTCGCGCAGAGGAAAATCAACTACTTAGGCGATTTTCCGAAGGAGCAGAAGACCGATTGTCATTGTTTTTGTCATTGTTTGCGGGCATATCCCGCTGACTCAGCACTTTTGCCACCTGCTGCAAGTCTCCAGGGCTGACAATATTATATCGTTCAAACACCGACCGATCGGCATGTCCGGTTACTTTCATGGCGACTGTCTCAGGGATACCGGCTCTCACAAGGTTCCTCACGGCACTTCGTCTCAAGTCGTGGGAAACCTTACCACGCAAAAACGCCTCCTGGCAAGCGGTGTCCCATGCGCCGCGAAAGTCCTTGATCCGTTTCCCTCCCCGGTGGAACACCCACGGGCACTCCGCCGGCCTCGTCTGGTGCTGGTGCTCGAGCATCGCCCTCAATTCATCAGGCAGGTAGATGACTCTTCCCTTGCCATTCTTGGTTGTGCCAGTGAGGAGGGTGACCGTTCCTTCTGTCCTGTCCACCCTCTCCCAAGTGAGTGAGAGGACTTCACTCTTGATCCGCCAGCCCATAGTAAAGGCGAAGGCCAGGGGGGC
Source organism: Binatia bacterium (assembly GCA_041487975.1). Lineage (GTDB taxonomy): Bacteria > Desulfobacterota > Binatia > Bin18 > Bin18 > JACQEL01. The sequence continues at coordinate 4,429 of JBGPOI010000388.1, forward strand.
TTTCAACTCTTCTGGCATCTTAGCCAAGAGCCGATGATATTCCTCCTCAGAGAAGAACTCTTGCCGCGGGGCGGATTCTTTAAGCATGGCAAAATGAGGCTTTCTAAAGATCGACTCCGCCTTCAGGGCCAGACTGTAGCCCGGCGGAGGAGAGCCAGTTCTCGGTTGATCTCGGCATTGCTTGCGCCTTTCTCCTGCCTGGTGGCCGCGTAGGCCGTCACGTCGGCCGTCTTAATGCTCTGGTGGCGCACGCCGCGGGGCCTTGCGCTTGCGGCGGTGAATTGCTGAATCTTTGCGACCTCGGTGAGGACCTTGCCGAGGAGGCGCAACGACGGGTAGACCGTCTATACGAAGAAGTCTAACCACCGGGGGGAGCCCTGCGCTCCCCTTTTTTATGCAGCAAGGAGGCCCTATGGTAGATGACGCATTACCGTCCTCTCAGCCATCGCGACGCGCCGCGCGGCCTTCCTTGGTAGCTTCCCTGGTAGTTTCCTCAATAGCGTTGAATACCGCCTTGTATACGGTCGCTAGGAATTTC
>JBGPOI010000389.1:0-4964 GCA_041487975.1 Binatia bacterium
ACCATGACCAAAGTCTGTATTTCCTTTGCCGGCGCGTCCGGACTCAGCGGCTTTCCGGATTTTCCGGCGGCTGCCGCCCAACAACTCCAGGCTGAGTTTCCGGATATCAAGGTAGCCCTAGCGCGGACCTCTGAACAACGCCGAGTCGAACTGGCTGACGCCGACGTATTATTCGCCGTGCGATTTAGCCCGGAGGATTTCAAGATCGCCAAGCAACTCAAATGGCTCCATCTTTCTTCAGCCGGAGCGACACACGTGCTGTTTCCGGAGATGGTCGAGAGCAACATCATCGTCACCAACTCCCGCGGCTTGTACGGGATTCCCATTGCCGAGCATGTGATTGGGGTGATGATTATTCTGGCGCGTAAGCTGCACGAGGCCTATCGCTTTCAGCTCGAAGGGAAATGGCCACGGCAAGAGATGTTCGATCGTTATCCCAGCTTCTCCGAGCTGTATGGACGAACCGCCGGGGTCATCGGACTCGGCGATATCGGCTTGGCCGTGGCGGAACGGGCCAAGGCTCTAGGCATGCGCGTGATCGCCACTAAACGGCATGTCGGAGCGTTGCCGGCGTGCGTGGACGAACTGCTCGGAACGGAAGGGTTGCCTCGCCTGTTGCAAACGTCCGATTTTGTCGTGATCGCCGCGCCGCTTACGCCGGAGACCAAGGGGTTGATTGGCGAGCGAGAGCTGCGCCTGATGAAGCCGACCGCTTATATCTTTAACGTCGGCCGCGGCGCGATCATCCAGGAGGCAGTGCTCATCCGGGCGCTGAGGGAGGGCTGGATCGCCGGCGCCGGCCTGGACGTGACCGAGGTGGAGCCTCTGCCTCTGGATAGCGAACTGTTGCGTCTCCCCAATGTGTTTCTCACCCCGCACTACTCGGGATTACGTTCCAATTACTGGGAGCATGCCGTGGCGCTCTTCAAGCCTAGCCTGGCCAAGTTTCTGCGCGGAGAACCGCCGGATAACCTGGTGGACAAACGCAGCGGGTATTAACCGACTGCCGCAGTAAGTTTGCCGACCGAATTTGTCGGGGCACGGCGCGCCGTGCCCCGACGGCTAAATCAGACCACAAAAGATTGGCACACCAGATCTGTCACCCTGAGTGAAACGAAGGGTCTCGCGGTGAGATTCTTCGCTGCGCTCAGAATGACAAGGCTGAATGGTCACGTCGTAAAGTGTACGAATGTTGTGTGCTTTGATTTAGGCAAAGGCATCGCGACCGCGGACATAGGCAGTGATGCGTTGTGAGGGGTTGCGATTCACAAACTCGCGTTCGTACATGGGATGGTGCAGGCTACGGACTTCATGTTCGAGCTCACACAAGGCCTGCCCCGTCCACGGATTGATGATCGTTTGAAAGCGGTACTGATGATCATCAGATTCCTGAGTAATCAGGTTCCGGCGCTTGAGAAACGCATGGGGGCCAGAAAAGTTGGTGATGTACACGGCGATATGGTGGCCATCATAAGACGGGAGGTCTGCGGTGGTTTCACGAAAGCATAGTTCTTGTGCGCGTCCCACACGAACACGCGTCACGGCCTCTTTTTTCTCCGCCGTGTAGGTTGCTGGGGCCTGCATGACTTTCGTGTAGAATTGGCAGATTCCCTCGGCGGTGCCAGGTTTGACCAAGATTTCCACGTACGGGATGCCTAGTGTCATCTCGCCAAATTGGGGGCTGGGCGCATAGCAGCGGAAGCGATTCCCCCACGGGCAGGTCACTGTCACATGGCCGTTTTCGGCTGACCAGGAGAACGCGGTGCCCGCCAGCCGGTCTTCCACCCGCTTGAGTCGGATCTTTAAGGAATCGAGGTCTGGCATCACTATTCCAATATGGCCGGTAAACACCTGGGGCTCGCGGGTAGGCAAATGGAATTGCTGTTGCCCGACATTGATCCACATATTCTCCGGACCGACCATCATGTAAGGATCCCGCGTCAGCCCGAGCCCGGCGACATAGAACACCAAAGCCAGGGTCTGATCGGGCACGGTCACGTTGACATGCTCCATCCCCAAGATGTTCCCGACGTCTTGGGTCACGCGATCGTATGTCATGTCGTTCATCTGTCCCTCCTTGTCTGCTGATCCCAGCCGCGCACAGCGGATGGGAAACAGGGGTATGGTTTGTATTGTCCGACCTGAGGTCGTCTTTAGGGATGATTATTACGATCAACGCGGCATTTTGCAAGGAACAACCGTTGGAAGAGAACTCCGTCGCCAGCGTGACCTGCTCGTCGAGCAGAACAATGAACGAATCTGTTCCTCTCCCTCTTCCCTACTTCCTGTGAACAGGAGCGCACAGCTCTAATTCGTGGCCGTCTGGATCAGCAAAGTAGATTGACCGAGCTGGCATCCATTCGTGAGAGTACGGCCCATCTACAGTAACTCCCCGCTCCCGCAACATGGCAACTTCATAGCAGAATTTTCACCGACTCCTGAACCTACTGCGCCACCAGCCCGCCATCCACTGCCATCGCCAACCCGGTCACAAACGAGGCCGCCTCCGAGCAGAGCCAGACCACCGCCTCGGCGACCTCTTCGGGCTTGCCCATTCTTGCTACCGGCTCCAGGGCCTGCACCGCCTCTCTGGAAAAGCTGGAGTACTTGCTTTAACCAGTGGAGTCAAGACACTCACGTCTTTTCTCTTTTGCCGCTATTTACTGCTTTGTTGCGTAAATAGTAACGGAGACGCCGTTTTTCTTCGAGACCACTCGGGGTGTTTCAAGGCCTGCTTTTGTCAGTCGCAAGGTGATTTGCCTCCATCGTCCGTGTTGTCGGGATTCTCTAGTCTCACGTTATACGACCGCGGCCCGTGACAATGTTAGGAAGGCTTCGATCTTCACAACCTGAGGAACGGACCGGCCTCCTTCCTTCACCGTCATGATGACGATCTCACGCTTATTGTCCGGCCCGCAGCTTACGTGGATGGGTCTATTATCGCCGTAGAAATACAGCCGATCGAATGGGGTGTTTTGCACAATCCATTGCGCCACTTCGAGCATGCTTTCATCGCTGACGATAAAATCGACTGCTGCTCCCAGCCGTGTACAGATTGGTTTCCCGCGCGTATTCAGTTCGTAACTCGCATGTTGATCGAGTTCGGGCGTGATGCGACCAGGAATATGTTTGGCAAGCTCGCGTGAGCAGAATCCGTACGTGAGGGAGATTTCTCCGAAGTAGTCGATGACTGGATCAAGGATCTGTATCGCCAAGCGCGTCAGCACATTATAGGTCTCGATCTGTTCTGGAATATTGGGGATACTCGTCTTCGCTTGCGTTTCTCCGCACTGAATGAAATCACGGAAGAGGAAGTGTCTGCCGCATTTCTCATCAAGGTGTGGAAGAGTGCGGGATGGCTGCAAAACAAATCCTTCTATTTCCACACGCGCCGCTTTGAGTCGATCTTCGAAGATTTGCGGAGGCGGACCGAGGCCGTCTTCAAAGTTGAACAAGTGGAGCGCCTCCAGCGCGTTTTCAAATGCGACCTGCTCAGCATAGTGCGGAAAGTCTTCGGTGATAAAACGCAACTTTCGGTACAAGTACGGCGGCTCGTACACCTCACCATAGGTAAAACGTTCGACGTCCTGGTCACGGAACCGAATTTTGATGCGCTCAAGTAGGCGGGGCAGCGGTTTCCCCTCAAAATTATCAAACGACAGCAGAGTCAACTTTGCGGAGTCAATGTGAATCTTGCTCACATCGGCACTCGTCACATCACCGTACAGGTAGCTTGCGCACCCGACATAGACCCGCAGCACGGTAGGAAGTCGCTCGACAAGACTGGTATGGAGATAAAGTGCGCGATCTTTTTCGAGCCATCCCAGGCCATTACTTGCGACCTCTCGGCAGAGCTGACGGACGAGGTCACGGTTTCCCGCAGAGAAAAGCAACTGCCGCGCCTCGGCCTGGGCATTCTGATAGCTGCCGAAGAACGTTCGGATGTCTCGACGTAGCTCCTCCGAGAACGCCGTATAGGTCTTCCGCTGTTCAAACTGCTGGAGGGCAAAGTACACGGTGAGATCTGCTTTACGGGAGCGGAACGCCGCCGTAACCGCTTCCGTCCCCTGAAACCGTTCGAGGAACCTGAGCGCCTTTCCGAGCGACCCGAACACGTCCTCGATCTTCGTGCGCTGCTCTACCTCGTCGAGTTCCGGCTTGCGTCCAAGTTCGAGCCAGGTTTCCCACAACTGTTCGAGCAGGTCACAATGGGCGTCATAGAAGGTCTGTTCTCGCTCTGCTCTGGTCGGCTTGGGCAAGCGGCTGATGAGCCGGTCGAGCCCTCCACGATTGCGCACCCGCTGCGCAAAAAATCGCTGTTCTTCACCCTCATCCTTGAAGATAAGAAAAATGCCTGGTCCCACCGCCACCGGTTCTTTGTCGAGCACAGAGGATAGATAGTCCCGCAGCTCACGTTGGGTGTAGTATTTTTGAAACGTGTTTCGGCTCGTGCGCACCCCGTCACCGAACGCCGCCCCATTAGTCGCTGCTCTCCCGGTCAACATGACAGCGACCGAGAGCATCTTGTCCACGAGTGCATACGCATCCCGCAACGCCTGGACGCGTTCTGCCGGATCTTCGATAACGTTGAGGACAAAGCCAATGTTCACGATGTCGGCGTGTGGCCTTGGCGCATCTGGCGCAAAATGCGGGTCCCAGCCGGTTGCTTCGATGCCATTGTGGCGGAGGAGGCGCACGTCATCCCCTTTGCCGCAGCCGTAGTCGAAAATGGTCCGTGAGCCATCGAGGTAGCCGTGGCGGTGCAGCGCTTGCATGGGGGTAGAGAGCGCATAGCGCTGTAGGGCCGTCCGGTGTCGTGGGAGCGCTTCCGTTGAGGATGGCTCCTGTCGTGTAGCGCCATTCAGTGCAATCAGTTGATGGTCTCGGACCTCATAGCCTGCGGATTGAAGACGCACCTGCCACTCACGCGCAAAGCCAATGCGGCGCGCGTCTCGGAAGAGTCC
>JBGPOI010000390.1:0-4964 GCA_041487975.1 Binatia bacterium
CTCAAGCGTGGCGAAGTCGGCACGGTTATGGAGATCCTCACGCCGGATGTGTACGAGGTGGAGTTTTGTGATGATGAAGGTCAGACCTACGCGGAGCTAGCGCTACGCGGTGACCAGCTTATTACGCTCCATAATCAGGGAGAAGCGTTAAAGATTATTGCCTAACGAGCGCGGCGTACTCGCACACCTAACTGACCCACGGGGTTGTAGCCTATGAAAGTATTCCTAAGCTGGTCTGGTGACAGAAGCCGCCAAATGGCCGCCGCGCTGCGCGACTGACTGCCGAGCGTCCTCCAGAGCGTTGAACCGTGGCTGTCTTCAGAGGATATGCCCCTGGGTAGCCGATGGGCCTCGGACATCGCGCGCGTCTTACAGGATGCTGATGTGGGGATTCTCTACCTGATCCCAGAGAATCCGAACTCCCCTTGGCTTCTCTACGAGGCCGGAGCGCTGTCGAAGCGGCCCGAGGGATCCCTTCTCTGCCCGTACGCATGCTAGCTTAGAGCGCGTAGGGTGCGCGGTGCGCACGGAGAAAACGGTGCATGCAATGCACCCCACGAACTTAGTCCTCAGCACTCAGCCCTCATGCCTTTCCTAAGCCAACGGATTCGGCGCGTGCGGGATCTCTTGCCACAGTCCCTTTGCTGACGCGCATGAGTTTGGGGGCAGGTCTTGCAACGTGAATTCCTCCCACGCTGTCGCTACAATGAAGGAAAGGAAAACTGATATTTCAAGACTTGACCCCTTTCTTCTTGCTCGGCCCATTAAGGAACAAAGCGACGGTAGCCCATCCAAATGTTAGTTTGCTCGGAAAAGAAGAAGCTATGTTGGTGATCAACGTAGCCAGAAGTCTTCTGCACTATCTCGATGCCAAACTAACATAATAATTCCGCACAATGACTGTTTCGTCCATTAATAATTGCTTGCTGGAGTACGGCAAGGGCGAGGAACCCTAATAAGATGTTGGCGAGAGGAATCAGACTGACCCAATTTGCGGCGCGATAAAGTTGACGGTGATGCAGGACCCAAGCGACGACAAGCCCAATGATGACGACGAAAGGATACGCCCAAGCTAACAGCACCGGGATGACGTCGCCGGGGATGTGGGGGGTGCTTGGTCCCACATAATCGGAGGACGCCATGCCGACGATCACGAGAGCAATAGGCCACCCCAGTAGTGAGAACGTGTAGAGAATAGTTAAGATTCCCAGCCATGAGAAGCTTCGGCGTCGCTGATCGCCGTTGGACAACTCTGTCATCTTTCCCTCCCTTATTGAACGGTTGATGGGTTTATGGTGATTTTCTCATAGGACAAAATATCCCTTCCGTCTCTTAACTCTAAAGCAACAGGGCAAAGAAACCAATGGCTGGGTTTAGGGTCAGGGGTTTAGGGTCAGGTCTTGAAATATAACTTTCCAAGAGGTGCGCCAGGAGCAATCAGGCGCAGCCGGTAGGTTGGGCAGAAGCGGAGCGTTGCCCAACACCCGTGGAGACCACAATCTTCGTCATCGGCGGGCTTCGCCAGCTCAGTCCAATCTACTGCGATTTGATCCGCGCATTCCACATGGAGGTGAGCTTGCGAGGAAGGCGCTAGGGTTCGCAGGGCTCACCCCAGCCTATGACCCTTTGTTTCGCTTAGAATGCCGGCTTAAACGTGGCACGTTTTTGCCGCAGGCTCCCCAGCCGCATCCGGGCTCAGGGTCAGGTCTTGCAATCGGGCATTTTGCAAGCTTCGTGTTGCGCACCATGCGCACGACGCACAATCGAAACTCGCGTTACGCACGCTGGGTGTACGAAGCAATTGCCAGGCTTCTCGCACGCCTGGCCCATTGTTCTCCCTCATTTCGGGCCGGGCTCGCCTCCCCCAAGCAGGAGATTCCCCACCCAGCGGACAACTTCTCCTGCTACACCCAAAGCTTCGGCGTATTCCTCCTGACTGATGGGTGATGCAATGCCAGGATAACGCGTGAACACGGCGAATCGGGTCAGTCGTTCTGCCTGTCTGACTGATTGCGGGATCTCTTGGCCGGTTTGTTCGAGTACTGTCAGCAACTCAGCAATATCGTGGACATAGGGGAACTCGACCTGACGCTGAATCAGTAGCGCTTTGATGGCCTTTTCCGCGGCTTGTTGAGCATTAAAGCATAAATCTTCCAGATAGATACGCTCTCCTTGCATCCCTGCCAGAACCAGATTGCTCTGGGCTCTGTTCAGCCATTCTCTCGGGTCCTCTGGGGGGTAACGCTCAGGCATGGTAGATTTCTTTGCCTTCTCGTAAGGCCGGGGCAATAATGAGGCAATGCGTATTGCGGTATCGCTCGACCTGCTCCTGGGTGACCAGAATCACATCGACAGCCTGCCCCACTCCATGCAGGTTCATATAAATATCCCCCATCAGGCGGCTCTGGTCGAACTCCCCGCTTTTCACGACTAATAGATCCACATCGCTATGAGGTCCCATCTCCTCCCGCGCGGCAGAGCCGAAAAGAATGATCCGCTCCGGTTGGGCAACCTCCACAATCCGTTGGATAATCTTATCAAGTACTTCCTGAGAGACTTGCGACATGCTTCTCTCCGAGGTCCGACAGCTTCCTCAAGACCTTTTCACCGAATATAGCCCGAACTGGAGTGTAGGGTGCGCGGGGCGCACCACCTGAACGGTGCATGAAATGCACCCTACGAACTCAGTCCTCATCGCTCAGCACTCATGACTTTCTTAGGCCAGCGGCTCAGGCGCGTGCGGGATCTCTTGCCACTGCTGCGGGTCGTGGCCGTAGATGATGGTCGCGCCCTGTTTGTCACGGAGGTCGCGCAATCTTCCTAAGGAACGAGACATCTCGTCCTCGTTAAACACGACGGACGGCAGCAGATTCTGGTCCATGTTGGTCTTGGTGTAACAAGCATCACCGGTCAGCACGAGCGTCTCTTTGCCGACGCGAACACGTAGCGACTGATGCCCCGGCGTGTGGCCATGGGTGGGGAAAAGCACCAGCGCGCCGTCACCGAAAATATCGTACTCGCCGTCTACCTCGCGATAGTTCAGCTTATGATCAAAGTCTTTGGGATCGAAGCCCACTTTCTTGCGCAGCTCAGGGTCCCGTGCCGCAGCCATCTCGTTTTTCTGTACGAGGATCGTCGAACTGGGAAAGAACTCGTTGCCGCCGGCATGGTCAAAGTGAAAGTGAGAGTTGATCACGTGGCTGATGTCGTTGGGGGTCAATTTGAAGTTCGCCAGTTGGGTAACGATCTCCTCACCGGGCTTGGTGCGTGAGACGAAGAGCTTGGAAATTTCGCCCAGCCGGCCAAACGGGTCGTGTATCGCCTGACAATGCACGCCGGTATCAAAGACAACGTTGCCCTTGGGGTGGGTAATCAAGTAGCTGGGCACTGGGATGGTGAACAGTTCACCCTTTTCCAAATTAGGGAAAAACAGTTTGCTGTTGAACTCCAGAAACCCACACGGCATGGAAAACACCTGTAGCATCGTTCGCTCCTCCTTTGACTTTTGGCAGCGGTCAGCTATCAGCAAGAAAAAAGACGATATTTCCCCCCAAACTTTGGCTTCTCTTTAGTTTTGCTGAAAGCTGACTGCCGGAACCTGTGTGCTTACGATGACAGGAATTGCCGGAGAGGTCCAGCGCGGTTCCCTTTCTCTTGATCCGCCGGACAAAAGCAAGTAGGTTTCGATTACGTCAAGACTCGATCGCTCAACAAAGGAGAGAGACTTTATGCGACACGATTGGCTGCGGCAACTTTCTCTGGGAGTGGTTGCCCTCCTGCTCGCGCTGCCACTTAGCACCCACGCCGAAGATGGCAAGAAGACTTACGACCTGAAGCCGGTGACACAGGAACGTCTGCTCAAGGGTACGGCGGATCCTTCAGCCTGGCTGATGTACGGCGGCAATTATCAGAGTTGGCGCTTCAGCCCGCTCAAAGACATCAACCGTCAGAATGTGAAGAAATTGTCTCCGGCCTGGATCTTCCAGACCGGTATTCCTGGTCAACTCGAAGCCTCACCCGTCGTCGCCGATGGCATTCTCTACATGACCGCTTCCTACAATCACCTCTATGCGCTGGACGCAGCCAGCGGTGAACCGTTATGGAAGTACGACCATCCGCTGCCTGACGACATGCGCGTGTGCTGCGGCCCCACCAACCGGGGCGTCGCCATTGCCGACGACAAAGTATTCATGGCCACCTTGGATGCACGGCTGGTGGCGCTCGACCGCAAAACCGGCGCGGTCGCGTGGAACACCAAGATCGATGAATATGCCAACGGCTACAGCGCAACCGTGGCCCCTCTCGTGGTCAAAGGGAAAGTGATCGTCGGCATTGCCGGCGGCGAGTACGGGGTCCGCGGTTATCTCGATGCCTATGACGTGAAAACCGGCGAGCGCACGTGGCGCCGCTACACAACTCCAAGCGAAGGCGAAAAGGGAGTCGAGACCTGGGCCGGTGACTCGTGGAAGAACGGCGGCGGACCCACCTGGATCACCGGCTCGTATGACCCCGAACAAAATGTGCTTTTTTGGGCCACGGGCAACACCTCACCGGACTGGAACGGTGACGCGCGCGAAGGCGATAACCTCTACACCGATTCGGTGCTGGCGCTGGACCCGGAGACGGGCGCCGTCAAGTGGTATTTCCAGTTCACGCCGCATGACATCTGGGACTATGACGGCAACACGGACCTCTTCCTGGTCGATGTCAAACGCAGCGGCCAGATCGTGAAGGCGTTGGCGCAGCCCAACCGTAACGGTTATCTCTACGTGCTCGACCGCACCACTGGCAGGTATCTGCACGGCGTGCAGTATGTGGATAAGCTCAATTGGTCCAAAGGGCTGGATGAGAGCGGCCGGCCGATCGTGAACCCTCAGTTTGTTCCCGTAGCCGGGGGGACCAAGGAGTTCACTTGCCCTGGCCCGGCCGGTGGGAAAAATGGTTCGTATACTGCCGCGTACAGC
>JBGPOI010000391.1:0-4963 GCA_041487975.1 Binatia bacterium
ATTATTTTCGTTGTTCGGGGAAATCGAAAGGTAACAGACATAGGGGCGCAGCATGCTGCGCCCCTACCTACTGTCCAAGCTGCACGACGGTATCATGCTGCCAGTGCGGATCGTCGGCTTCTGGGTAGTCGAGCGTGTAATGCAGACCGCGACTTTCACGTCGAAGACTGGCGCAACGGATGATCAACTCGGCCACAGTCGCCAGGTTACGTAACTCCAGCAGATCACCGGTCACAAGGAAGTTCCAGTAGTATTCGCGGATCTCATCCTGAATGAGGGCAATGCGCCGGCGGGCGCGGGCCAGACGGCGGTCGCTGCGCACGATGCCGACATAGTTCCACATCAGCCGCCTGATCTCTTCCCAGGTGTGGGTGACAACCACCATCTCATCGCTGTTGACGGCATGACCGGGGTTCCAATCAGGAAAGACCGGTGGAGTGCGGGTGTCGGCGGCTAGAAACGCGTCCGCGTGGACAAACACGCGGTGAGCAAATACCACGGCTTCGAGCAACGAGTTGGACGCCAGCCGGTTGGCGCCATGCAAGCCGGTCATCGCCACCTCTCCAGCCGCATACAGCCGGGGGAGCGAAGTCGCGCCGTTTAAGTCAGTCACTACACCGCCGCACAGGTAGTGCGCCGCCGGAACCACCGGGATGGGCTCTTTCGTCAAGTCAATGCCGAACTCCAGACAACGCCGCGAGATCGCGGGAAACCGTTGGCGCAGAAAGTCGGCCTCGCGGTGGCTAATGTCGAGCAGCACATGGGTAAACCCGTGCGTCTTCATTTCACTATCGATAGCACGAGCCACGACATCGCGGGGGGCCAGTTCCGCGCGTGGATGATATTGCGCCATAAACGGCGTGCCGTCCGGCCGTCGCAAGACTGCTCCTTCACCACGCAGAGCCTCGGAAATCAAAAAGGACTTGGCGCGGGGGTGAAAAAGACAGGTGGGGTGAAACTGGAAGAATTCCAGATTCGCCAGCGGCACCCCGGCGCGGTAGGCCATGGCTAAGCCATCGCCGGTCGCGACGTCCGGGTTGCTCGTGTAAAGATAGACCTTTCCTGCCCCTCCGCTACAAAGCACCGTGACCCGGGCGGTGAGCGTTTTGACCTGGTTGGTCTCCAGGTCCAGCACATAGGCTCCCCAACACTCCGTTCCTGATGATTCCGCGCCAGTTAGCAGATCGATGCCACTGTGTTTTTCCAAGATGGTAATGTTGGGTTGCTGCCGCACCGCGGCGATGAGGGCACGAATGATCTCCTGGCCGGTGGCGTCCGAGGCATGGAGAACGCGGCGGTGCGAGTGGCCGCCTTCCAGGCCGAGGTCGTACTCCGCCTCCTCACCGCCAGGGCGACGCGAAAAATTGGTGCCCAGCGCAATTAATTCGCGAATGCGGTCCGGTCCTTCCCTGACCACTGCCTCGACCACGTTAGCGTGACAGAGGCCGGCTCCGGCAGTCAGCGTATCTTGCATGTGGGCAGCAAACGAATCCTCCGCGCTCCACACCGAGGCGATGCCTCCCTGTGCATAAGCGCTGTTGCTCTCGGGCAAGCAGTCTTTAGTAACAATGAGCACCGAGCCCCGGGTCGCGGCCTTCAGCGCCAGACTTAAGCCCGCAATGCCGCTGCCGATAATGAGATAGTCAGTGATCTCCATGCTTGGCGCTCATTGCTTGCATGTCAGCCTGCCGGAGTCAAGCAGGGAATAGGATTTGACGCAGGGAGACCAAATCGTTTATGGTGAGGCGAAGCATGAAAGGGTCCAAAAGGAGCACGATGCTCTGGCTGAGCATCCTTGTTGGTATTGTGGGCTGGTGGCTCATCGGAAGCTGGACGGTGTGGGCAGACATCTATGTCTACCGTGATACAAACGGCACGATGCACTTTACCAACGTCCCAACCAAACCGATCTACCGTCCGTTTCAATTACTTCGCCCCTATCTCCGTTCCCTGCACGGCAAGGAGAGCGCGGAATTTGATCAACTCATTCGTGAGTCCTGTCAGCGCCACAGCGTTGAATTCGCCCTGGTCAAAGCTGTCATCAAAGCGGAGTCGGCGTTCGATCCCTTTGCCCTTTCTCCGGCTGGCGCGCGTGGGTTGATGCAACTGATGCCCGATACCGCAGCCCTACACGGCGTGGAGGATGTCCATGATCCGCGCGACAACATCGATGGGGGCGTGCGCCATCTTCGGTTCCTTCTCGACCGTTTCCGTGGTAACCTCACCCTCACTCTGGCCGCTTATAATGCCGGTCCCGAGGCCGTCGCCCGCTACAACGGTGTGCCTCCGTATGAAGAAACCCAGGAGTACGTGCAGCGCGTGCTGCAGTACCGTGAATCCTACCGGCAACGCAGCATGCTCAACCATGCCCCAGGCTGGTCCACGCTGTCTGGTTGAGCGGCGAAGGCTCCTTTCGTGCTGACTCTGCCGAACCTTCTCAGTCTGCTGCGTATCGCTCTGATCCCGTTCTTAGTCTATTTTTTAACCGACACCGGTCCATTCTTTAGCGCCCTGGCGGCACTCACCTTTTTTCTGGCCAGCCTGACTGATTTTCTCGATGGGTATTTGGCGCGGCTCTACGGGCACACCACCACGCTGGGGAAGTTCCTTGATCCGCTGGCGGACAAGCTGATTGTGGCAGCGGCATTGATCATGCTCGCGGCCGCCGACCGTTTCCCCCGCGTACCGGCCTGGATGGTGGTAGTGATCGTCGGTCGGGAGTTGGCAGTCACCGGCCTGCGTGGGATCGCTTCTAGCGAGGGGGTGATTCTCCCCGCCGAAGAGCTGGGCAAGTACAAGATGATCTTCCAGATGTTTGCCCTGCACGGTCTGCTGATCCACTATTCCTACGTGCATGTCGATTTTCACCTGGCAGGCATGTATTTTCTCTGGATCTCGTTGGTCATGGGGGTATGGTCGGGGATCGACTATCACGTTAAAGTGATCCGCCAAGTCGTCGCGAAACGCGTCACCCCCAATCCCCGTCTCTCCCCGGCGGCAGGGCGGATGGAAGCGCGCGGCTGACTGATTCTGTTGACGGAAGAGGTTCGGCATGCACGTGTTAGTCACCGGGGTAGCCGGTTTCATCGGCTACCATGTCGCTCGGTCCTTACTCGAACGGGGCGACACTGTCGTCGGCATCGACAATCTCAGCACGTACTATGATGTACGGCTCAAGGAGGCACGCCTCGCGTTGTTGACTGGTCGCGAACGGTTTCACTTTCTCCGGCTCGATCTAGCCGACCGCCCTGGCCTGAACGAGTTATTTGCGCGTCAGCAACCGGAGCGCGTCGTGCACCTGGCAGCCCAAGCCGGGGTGCGCTACTCACTGACCAATCCGCACGTTTACGTCGAAAGCAATCTGGTGGGATTTCTCCACATTCTGGAGGGCTGCCGTCAGACACAGGTCCAGCACCTCGTGTATGCGTCAAGCAGCTCGGTGTATGGCGCCAACACCAAGATGCCTTTTTCCATCCATGACAACGTCGATCACCCGGTTTCGCTGTACGCTGCCTCCAAAAAAGCCAATGAACTGATGGCGCACACGTACAGCCATCTCTACGGCTTGCCGACTACTGGCCTGCGCTTTTTCACCGTGTACGGTCCGTGGGGCCGGCCGGATATGGCGCTCTTCCTCTTCACCAAAGCGATCCTGGCAGGAGAACCGATTCAGGTGTTCAACCACGGCAAGATGCGACGCGACTTCACCTATATCGACGACATCGTTGAAGGAGTGGTGCGCGTATTGGGCACTCTTCCTCAGCCGAATCCTTCTTGGTCGGGCACGAACCCTGATCCTGGCACCAGCAAGGCTTCTTATCGGATCTACAACATCGGCAACAATCAGCCAGTCGAGTTACTCCATTTTATTGAAGTGCTCGAAGCCTATTTGGGACGAAAAGCGGAAAAGCAGCTCCTGCCGATGCAGGCCGGTGACGTGCAGGAAACCTACGCCGCCGTGGACGATCTGATGCGCGATGTCGGGTTCCGACCGTCCACGCCGATCAGCGAAGGCATTGCTCGTTTCGTCGAGTGGTATCGGACGTATTATCGAGTCTGACGTTACTCGTTCAGCTCAACCAGCACAAAATGTTCGACCGTGGGGAATGGCTCGTAGAAGTGGTGGAGTAGTCTTCTCCACTCCAGATATTCCTGCGACCCGCGAAAGCCGATCGTGTGATCCTCAAGCTTGTTCCATCTGACCAACAGGAGATACTTGCCCTCGGCCTCGATGCACCTGTGCAGTTCGTGCGCGATATAGCCGGACATTGAGGAAATAATGGTCGAGGCTTTTTTGAAAGCGTCTTCAAAGTCCTGCGCTGAGCCGTCCTTTACCTGGAGTATCGCCATCTCAAGGATCATACGCTTCTCCTGACTGCAACAGAACCGGCGAGTGGGCAGTGCCTATCCGACTCGATCGAACGAACGTCACGCTGACATCTGCTGACTCGGCGCCAACGCGGTCAAAGCGAGGGCGTGGATCGTTCGTTGCATTTCCGTAGCCAGAGCGTCGTAGACCATGCGGTGGCGCGCGACCAGGCTCTTCCCCTCAAACAACGGAGAAACGACCATCACCCGATAATGCCCACCTCCAGAAGCCGCGCCGACATGTCCCACGTGCAACGCGCTCTCATCCTCGACTTCGACCACGGTGGCCGCCAGGGTCTGGCGGAGCATCTGCGCAATTTTTTCCTGCGTGCTCATTTCTTTTCCTGCGTCGAGGGGAAAACAGCGGGACGCCGTTCTTGCAACGCCGTGAGGCCTTCACGTATATCCGCGCCAAAGAAGCCCAACATCTCCAACGCCAGCGAGTAGTCGAACGAGGTGTGCGCCGCCGCGCGCAGCCATTGGTTCAATGAGTGCTTGGTCCAGCGGATGGCTTGCTGCGCACCTGTGGCGAGCTTCTTGGCCACCTCCATCGCCTTGGGCATGAGTTGGTCGGGCGGCACCACCATGCTCACCA